>JABUSI010000262.1 GCA_021442745.1 Erysipelotrichaceae bacterium
CTGCCGGGCGAACAACGTCAGCCGCAATCAGTAACGGACGACGGTTCTGTTTTTTTACCATCAGATTTGCCAGTTTCGCAACAGACGTCGTTTTACCGGTACCTTGCAAACCTACCATCATTACGGCAGTGATACCTTTTGTCGAATATTGAATTCCTACGGTTTCTTCACCTAATAATTCCACAATTTTATCGTGAACGATTTTTACTACCATCTGCGACGGATCCAAAGCCCGTAACACTTCTTCACCCATCGCATCTTTCCGGATGGATTCCACAAAGTCCTTGACAACCCGGTAGTTAACATCCGCTTCCAGCAATGCTAACCGGACTTCCTTCAACATCCGGTCCATATTCTTTTCCGTTAATTTCCCGGTACCCGCAATATTACGCAAGGCCATCGTCATCCGGTTCGATAAGGAATCAAACGCCATATATCAACCCTCATTTCTACTTGTTCATATTAACAAAAAACCTAGAATAAATCACTATGTTTTGATTCTTCTTTCGGCAGGATTACCATCGTTTCCGTCTGTTGCAACGCTTTTTCCATCAGCGATTCATAATCAAACTTCCGTTCAAACTTCTCTGCCTTCTCCGGATTCGGCTTGGTAACCGGATTTTTCGGCGTAAAGATTGTGCAGCAATCTTCATACGGAAGAATACTGGTTTCATATGTATCAATCCTCTTCGCTATATCGATGATTTCCAGTTTATCATACGTGACTACCGGGCGAATAACCGGCATATCCGTCACAATATTAATGGTTTGCATACTTTCCAGTGTCTGACTGGCAACCTGGCCGACACTTTCCCCGTTGACAATTGCCAGACAGTTCCGGTTATGCCCTAACCGGTCCGCCAGACGATACATCATCCGACGCATAATCGTAATCGCATAACTTTCATCGCAGTTTTCATAAATTGCCAGCTGCAATTCCGTAAACGGTACAATATGCAGACGCACTTTGCCCTGATACTGACTCAGCATCTTCGCTAATGTTTTCACTTTATTCTGAGCCTGTTCGGACGTATACGGAGGAGACGCATAGTGAATACATTCAATCTCAATTCCCCTCTTCATCGTCAGATACCCGGCAACCGGAGAATCAATTCCCCCTGACAGCATAAGCATAGCCCGTCCGCCGACGCCAACCGGATACCCTCCGGCACCTAAAACCGTATGCGCCATAATATACGTGTGGTCCTGTCGTACTTCAACAATCAGTTTGAAATCCGGCGTATGAACATCTACTTTCAGATTGCTGTGCGTCAGCGTATACGATGCAATCCGTCGATTGATCTGATCGGAAATCAGTTCAAACTGTTTCCAGTTCCGCCGGGCTTCCACCTTAAACGTTTTTGCACCCGCATCGACTTCTTTCATACATGCCTGATATCCCGCTTCCACCATGGAATCAATATCCGTAGGCACTCGCATTGCCAGCGAAAAAGAACGGATACCGAATACCCGTTGCAAAATCGGACTGATTTCCTCCACGTTCTCACCGTTCAGTTCAATGTACAGCCGGTCAATGGTACGCTCATATTTCAGTTTCGGGAAACCGGATAATGCGGTTTTCACGTTCGTCTGCAATTGTTTGATAAACGTCTTTTTATTTTTCCCTTTTGTGCTCAGTTCACCGAACCGCACAAGGATCAGTTCATAGTTATACTCCATACTGTTTCACATTCTCCTTTACCGCTTCCACAAATTCTGCGGCATCTTCCATTGTAATCCGTTCGTCAAGACTGATCCGGATGACTCCGTGAATCACGTCGTCTTCTTTCCCCATCGCTTCCAGTACATAGGAACCCGGCAACGATTTGGAACCGCAGGTACTGACGGAAGAAACACAGAAGCCTTTGGCGGCCAGCGCATTGCGATGCGGTTCCGACGGAAGCGTCGTACAGGAAAAACTCAGGATATACGGACTGGCATCCTCCGGACTGTTCATTACGATATGTTCGATTCCGGAAAGTTTATCCCGTAAAAAGGTATTCAGTTTCCGGATATGAGATTCCGCCTGTTTTTGCCGTTGCAATGCCAGTCGCAGTGTTTTCGCAAACATTATCTGCGTGCAGGCATCCGTCGTTCCCCCACGTAATCCCAATTCCTGTTGTCCGCCGTTAATCAGCGGCGTCAGACGGATATTGGATTTTTTCACCAGTATTCCGGATCCTTTCAACCCATGCAGTTTATGTGCGGACATGGTGGCCAGATCCACACCGGTAAAATCCACCGGAATCTTTCCCATTGCCTGTACACAATCCACATGCAGTTTACAGGCCGGATACTCTTTCAGTATCTTTTTTACTTCTTCAATCGGCTCAATGGTACCGACTTCGTTGTTAACCATCATGACGGATACCAGAATCGTATCTTTACTCATCGCATTTTTCAGTTGTTCCAGGGAAATTACCCCGTTCTCGTCCACATCCAGATACGTCACCTGATATCCGAAATCCCGCTCCAGCTGTTCAAAGGCATGTAATACGCTGGAATGTTCGATTTTTGTCGTAATCAGTTTCATCCCCTGTTGCTTATACGCAAAGGCAACTCCTTTTACCGCCATCGTATTCGCTTCCGATGCACCGGAAGTATAAATAATTTCCTCCGGTTTTACACGCAATAAAGAAGCCGTCTGCAAACGGCTTTGTTCGAGAATGTCATGAACTTCTAATCCCATCGGATGCATCGACTCACTGTTCGCAAAGTAATTCTTCAGTAACTTTGTGTAGGAATCCAGAATTTCCTCATCCAACGGTGTGGTAGCAGCATAATCGAAGTACTTCATATTTATACCCTCGCTGCACTTTCTTTGATGGCTTTTTCCGTATCCGGGTGAATCTTTTCAATTGCCACAATCGCTTCCTTCAAAGCTTTTGTATATTCACCGTTACGATATGCCAGTTCCGCGTGTGTCAAATCCGAATCCAATTCCGGATAACTGGAACGATACCGGTTTCCGACTACCAATGCTTCTTCCACCATATTCGCTGTCCCCAGAATCTTATTCACGTTATTAAACAAACGATATATAAAATCAATCGCTTCGGAAAGAGAAGCATTCAGTTTTTTGATATTCAAAGGTATTTCTTTCAGCAAATCTTCTAACACTACTATATGTTTTTCGGCAGCCTTCAGATCCTCTTCATAACTCGGAGAAATAAACGGTAAGCGATTCTTACGAACTTTACATTCCATTTCATTCATAATCAGATGCAGTTTCCGTAACTGCGCCTTAGCATGATTTTCATCCTGACAGGCACCGTTCAGTTTTTCCTGAACACCACGGACTTCCGTAAAGAAAATATCCAGTGCCTGCTTCAATTCACGCAAGGACAACAGAATGGAAGAATACGGCTGATTATTTGCCTGTGCACTTTCCCCAATCGTAACAGCCTTTTGCTTGAAACCGCTGAATTGCGTCTTTAACGCAATGATACCCTCTTCCATATCTTCAAATCCAAACCGCATGGAAGCCTTGGCATACACGTCCGTAACATTAGTCAGCATATTTTCAAGATGCGTACAATCGTTTTTTACCGTATTCTGCATCTGTGCCACTTCATCAAAAGATTTGTTTTCTTTCTCAATCTGCTGCAGCAACTGCACCAGTCGTTTCTTACAGTCTTCCAGATGTTCTTCCACACCTTCCGGCTCAGCAAACTTCAGGGAATGCAAATCCCCCTTCAGGCTCTCCGAAACCATCTCTACGTTTTTTATAATTTCCAGATGTCGCAGATACACACCTTTATGCCGCGCACCGGAATAATTCGCATTGACCTCTTCCATCATCCGTGGTATAACGCCACGTGCCGTCATCAGCAGATCCGGAAGAATTGTCAGTGTATTTTCCAGATCCGTCAGACGCTGACGAATCTCCGATTTTACTTCGTTTGCTTTTGCAAATTCCGACGCAAACATCCATTCCTCAAATGTCGAGAACATTTTTTCGATTTCCAGCATCTTACGTTCCAGCGCTTCGTAGGAATATACGTAATTCGTGCTGTTTTCATTCAAAGATGAACGTAAAGAACGGAACTCGTCTTTCAGAAGATTGATTTGTTCCCGTTGTTCCACTTCCTGTTGCAATATTTTATCAAACGTCTGATTCAACAGCGACACCTGTTGTTCCGCTTCATCCAGAAGTTCCCTGATTTCGCGGTTGTTCGATTTTGCAGCACCCAGTTTTCCGGTTTCCGTCAAATCCTCGCTGTCACTGATCATATACTGCAGGCGCTTGATATTCACCTGTGTGGAATCAAAAGTTCCTTTGCAGTTCTGCACAACGGTTGCAATATCTTCGTTCACTCTGGACAAAGCCACTGCCTTATTCAGTTTAAACGGTAAAGGAATCGTTTTGATTGACGTGTAACGAACGTTCAGATCATCCAGTTCCTTACGGAGTTTCTTCTTCTGATTATTTCGAACAATGAAATACGTCATCAGCAACACAAGGAAAGCGATCCCGCCGATAATAGCCGGATAATCTTTAATCATTGTTGTGAATTCGTTACCACCCATTGCATTCACCTCTTTAACGGATTTATTCTACCACATTTCCGGTACGAGTAATAGTCATAAAAAAGAAACAAGGTATAAGTTTCCGCTTATACCTGTTACTTGAAAATCAGCATTTTTTAATTATTTCCCATTATTTTTCCCATAACGGGATAATCTTCTGCGAATACGTATCCACGATTCCCTTATCTGTGACTTTTATTTCCGGTGATACCGGTAAAGATAACGTTGCAAAAGACATTACGGAATTGTCATGATCATACCCGACAGCCGTCAGTTCGTTACGAACGTTACATAAACTCTCTGCCAGTTGTTCCAATGGTTTGTCACTGACAATCCCGCCGACCTGCAAAGAAGCAAACGCCTTGATTTCACCATCCGCAACCGCATATCCTCCCTGATTTTCCACAATTGCATTCTGTACCAGTTTCATGTCTTTCTTATTTCTTCCCATTACCATCACGTTATGATGATCGTGTGTCCAGGACGAGCCGACAGCTCCCCTTTTCAGAGTATTTTTTACCAGCGCATACGCGACGGATTTCTTACCGGTATACCGTTCAAATACGGTTAACAAAGCCAGATCCGTCTTTTCCCACTGCAGTTTTCCATCCGCAACAGGAACTTCCATCCGGACCCTTTTGGTAAAGTAGGCATGCGGATCGATTTCTATGACGTTACAGACCACATACGGTCGATCCGTGTCGCATACGATGTCAAAGTCTTCTTCCTCTGCCATCGGGCAGCAGATTGTATGATAGAACGATTCCGGAAACGAAGCGCTTGTTTCATGCAATTGCGTGACGGAAACACCTTTCTTGTATACGGCGGAAATAACAAATTCCTCCACATTATCCAGCAGAATAAAATCCGCCAGTTTTCCCGGAGCAATCGTTCCCCTGTCAATCAGATGCATTCTCCGCGCCGGTGTATAGGTTGCGCAATAAATTGCCTGTTCCATCGGCATTCCCAGCTGATGAGCCAGTCTGACGTTTTCGTTCAGATGTCCCAAGGCCAGATGGTCGGCGCTGACATCATCCGTTACTAACGCAAAATATTCATAAAACCGATGGGAAACCAGCACATCCACATTTTCTTTCGACAAGGATTTCCGCTGAATTTCCATAAACATACCGTTGGTTATCTTCTCATAGATGGATTCGGGACTTTGCATGGTATGATCGGCATCCACCCCGTAATACAGATACTTCGACAAGTCCAGACCGCTGATTTTCGGACAATGACCTTCAATCAGCATGGCACGGTCGTAATGCTGACACACGGAAATAATATTCCTTGTCAGAGAGTCGCCGTCCTTTGTCAGATCGTTGAAATTCATCACTTCTCCTAAACACAACACCTTCGGATTGTTTACCAGCCGGCTGACGTTTTGCGGAAGGATACATCCGCCCGTCGTTTCCAGATCACGGTTTGTGGAAGGCACACTGGAAGGAATTCCATAGAAGATATCCAGTACCGTATCCTGTGACATATACGATTCGATTCCTTCGATTCCCTTGACGTTACAGATTTCATGAGGATCCGCAACCACCGTGGTCGTTCCATGCCGCAATACCGCTTTGGAAAACTCCGTCGGAATCGTCATGGAACTCTCAATGTGCATATGAATATCAATCAATCCCGGAATCATGTACTTTCCGGTCGCATCAATCACATTTTCACACTCCAGTTCATCCAAAGAAATATGATAAAACTTTCCCTCAGCAATATAGACGTGTTTCTTTTCAAACGTCTGCGTAAATGTATTATATACAAAGGCATTTTTTACAACGGTATCCGGCTGCATATGTTTTTTCCTCCTTTGAAACAAGTAAACTTCCCACAGAACTATGGGAAGTTTTCAAACAAAATATCCGTTTATTGGTTCTGCGGAACAACTGTGACGGTTCCCGTTGTCTTTTCGGATACAACGAACCATACAATATATTCCCCGGCAGGAAGTTCTTCCGTAATATCCGCTTTATCCGCGAACGTTACCTTAAGCGTAACTTCCTCATCCGTAATTTCTTCATACGTTTTCAGCTTGGCATCTTCTGAAGTATTCAGAAACAACACTACGATTTCTCCTTCTTCCACTTCAGATACAAAAGAAACAAGCTGCCCTTCTTCCACAATCAGATTGCTGCATCCGCCGCTCTCTTTTGCCCCTTTCACTACAGCTGAAACGGTTTGGGTTTCCGCCTCTTTTTCTACGAGAAATTCAATCTTTTTTTCCTTGGCACCGCATCCGGTCAGCAACAAACTCACCAATACCAGCAAGCACAAAATACTTTTTTTCATAGGCTTTCTCTCCGTTTTTCTTATCACACAACGGTATTTTATCATATTTGCGCGGAACAACAAACCGTTTTTGCCACGCTTCCTTCAACCGTCTTTTTCAAAAAACCAAGCCTGCCGTCAGACGGTTCCGGTTATGTCTGATTTACAAAAAAAAGCCCGATGCCTGTGCACCGGACTTTCCGATAAGAATTAACGGTTGTAGTATTCAACTACTAATGCTTCATTCAATTCCTGGTTCAATTCAGAACGTTCCGGCAAACGAACATATGTACCCTTCATTGTTTCCTTATCAAATGTTACGAATGATGGGATATATGCGATTGCTTCCAAGGATTCCAAAACTGCCTTGTTGTTCTTTGACTTTTCTTTGATTTCAATCGTATCGCCAGGTTTGCAGATATAAGAAGGAATATCAACCTTCTTACCGTTTACCAGGATATGTCCGTGGTTAACAAACTGACGTGCTCCACGACGCGTTCTTGCAATACCCATACGATAAACGATATTATCCAGACGGGATTCCAACATGAATAAGAAGTTATGACCTGCAACACCAGGCAACTTGGTAGCCTTTACAAATGTGTTGTAGAATTGCTTTTCGTTTACACCATACATGTAACGAATTCTTTGTTTTTCACGTTGTTGCAATCCGTAGTTGGAAAGCTTTGTACGTTTTGTCGGTCCGTGCTGACCAGGTGCATAAGCACGCTTACCTAATTCTTTGCCGGTTTCCAAAACAGAGAATCCCAAACGACGGGACTTCTTCCAAACCGGACCAGTCATTCTTGCCATCTTTACTTCCTCCTATGTGTTATGGCCATCATAATACATACTAGGCACAAATCATTTCACCATGTGTCATTGCGTGGTGTTTTCCCTTTTGCAGCAAGGTACTCTTCACTCCACCAAACAGGTGTCAATAACGCGATTGATCAAACTTTGTGTGCTGCTATATTTTGACGCTGTATCATTGTACAGTTTTCCATCATCCTTGTCAATAAAAAATACGCATAATATCCTTATTTTTCGTCATTTTCCGCAAGCCACTGACGCAACAGGGCAACATACTTTTCATTCTCTTCCGCAAACGCCATATGCCTGCTTGACCGGAACAATTCCCATCTTGCCCCCGGTATGCCGTCATACATTGTTTTGGCAATATACGGTGTACACAAATCATTCGTACCGCTGGTAATCAGCGTCGGAACGGTAATATCTTTCAGATCATCCAGTACATCGTAATCTTTCAGATTACCGCTTGGCGTATATTCATTCGGCCCCCACGCCGTCAGATACGCCAGCATTCCCTCCCCTTTTTCCCGGCAAAGGCATTCCGGAGCATCGTCCGGCCATTTTGGTGCGCAGTGCTGCAACATATATTCCTCATTGGCGCGGATTACCTCTTCCGAAGAGAAATCATTCCGGCGTTCGGCATCCAAAATGGCAGTTTTCATATCTTCCGGCAACTGATTAATCATCCGATGCTGTTCCTCTCCCCACAGCAGGGAGTTTGGTAGGGTCGATGCCAGAATCATGCTTTGCACCGTTGCCGGTTTGTATTTGCATACATATTCCAAAAGAAGCATACCTCCCCAGGACTGTCCCAGGATGTGTGCCTTTTCTATGTGCAGATAATCCAGTAATGCCGTTAATTCTTCCACCCAGACTTCCCGGTTAAACAAATCCGTCCGATGACCTGCCGGCGATTTCCCGCATCCGATCTGATCGTAACTGATAATTTTTCTTCCGTCTGTTGCCAGGCAATCCAGCACTTCGAAATAATTATGGGTCGACCCCGGACCACCATGCAAAAGAACAAGCGGTGTTTTCTTACCTTCTCCGACAATTCTGTAATACGTCCGTAATCCCCGAAACGGCATAAATCCTTCCTGAATCATAATCAAACCTCTCATTTCCATGATTGATTATATCACGAAAAATATATGAGAAACTCCATCAAGTATGTGACATTTATTATGTATTCCTATATAATATATTCGATGTAATACAAAAACTTTAAGGAGGAAATTATGGAATTATCATCACTTCAAAAAGCAAGATATCAATACAACCCTAAGCTTCCGGGTATGCTTAGAAACGGTATTGCGGAAATCTGCGTAAAAGAAGGTCTGGAAACACAAAGTGTTGCTGACCAGGAAAAGATTAAAGCATTATTCCCTAACACATACGGTAAGAAAGAAATCACATTTGAAAAGGGTGCCAACACCTCTACTCCTAAGAAACAGGTAGTCGGTGTTATTCTGTCCGGCGGACAGGCACCCGGCGGACACAATGTTGTCTGCGGTCTATATGACGCACTGAAGGCAACCAACAAGGAAAACGTTCTGTACGGTTTCAAAAAAGGCCCGAGCGGATTACTGGATGACGATTATCTGATTTTCGATGACGAATACATCAACCAGTTCCGTAACACCGGCGGATTTGACATCATCGGCTCCGGCAGAACCAAACTGGAAACCAAAGAACAGTTTGCGGTAGCTGCTGAAGTCTGCAAGAAACACGGCATTACCGCAATCGTAATCATCGGTGGTGACGATTCCAACACCAATGCAGCCGTATTGGCTGAGTACTTTGCGGCTAACAATACCGGTGTTCAGGTAATCGGTTGTCCGAAGACCATTGACGGTGACTTAAAGAACGAAGACATCGAAATTTCATTTGGTTTCGATACCGCTACCAAAACGTATTCCGAGTTAATCGGTAATATCGAACGCGATGCAAACTCTGCCAAGAAATACTGGCACTTTGTAAAGGTTATGGGTCGTTCCGCATCCCACGTTGCATTGGAATGCGCACTGGAAACCCAACCGAACATCTGTCTGGTATCCGAAGAAGTTGCTGCCAAAAAGATGTCCTTGTCCGAAATCGCCGATTACATTGCCGACTCTGTGGAAGCAAGAAGCAATAACGGTATGAACTTCGGTGTAGCTATTATTCCGGAAGGTGTTGTGGAATTCGTTCCTGAATTCTCCGTTTTGATTCATGAAATCAACGAACTTCTGGCCGGCGCAAAGGCAGAAGCATTCAACGCGTTACCTACATGGGCTGATAAATATGCATTTATTGAAAAAGGTCTGACTCCGGAATCCATGGCTGTATTCGCTATTCTCCCGCAAGGCATTCAGCAACAGTTGTTCCTGGAACGCGATCCTCACGGAAACGTACAGGTATCTTTGATTGAATCCGAAAAACTGTTCTCCGAAATGGTTAAGAACAAGCTGGCAGAAAGAAAAGCAGCCGGAACTTACAAAGGTAAGTTCAGCGCATTGCATCATTTCTTCGGTTACGAAGGAAGATGTGCATTCCCGTCAAACTTTGACTCCGACTACTGCTACTCATTGGGTTACAATGCATTCATGTTAATCCAATACGGTTATACCGGTTACTTATCAAAGGTTTCCAACCTGTCTGCTCCGGCTGCACAATGGGTTGCCGGCGGTATGCCAATCACCAAGATGATGAACATCGAAAGAAGACACGGTGAAGACAAGCCGGTTATCCGCAAGGCACTCGTTGAACTGGAAGGCAATCCGTTCAAGTATTTCGCAGCACACAGAGAACAATGGGCAGTGGAAACCTGCTATACCTATCCGGGTGCCATTCAATACTACGGACCAACCGAAGTATGTGACATCACAACGAAGACATTGGCTCTGGAACAAGCAAAATAACAGAAGAAAACGTCGGTTATGCCGACGTTTTTTTATACCTCATAAAAACCCGAATACTGTTTCAGACTCATTGGTGTGAACTGCATTTATTTAAAAGATTCCAGAAACTCCTTGATTTGATGATACACATCACGGTATTGCTCCGGTACCAGAACGTCACTGTCCAGACAATAATACTCCCAGGGTTCAAATGTAACCCTTACCGAATGCGTCGGGGCATCCAAAGCAACAAATTCTTCATCCTTCTGATACGTATCCCATTGTTTATAATCCGTTGTTTCCAGATACTCCGTAAAATTCTTCAGAGCGTCTTTATCCGCTTTCTTCTTTTTTATTTTTCCGTTGTCGTTTTCTTCAAACACAACGTTCTTTCCGTCATACTTCAGTTCCATCGTATACGTATAATTCTCCATTCCTCCGCCGTGATAATAGGAAACGGAAACCAATCGTCTGCCTTCTTCCGTTTGTTTGGAAGAACCGCATCCGAACAATGTCAGTATTGCCAGAACCGACCCGACTACTTTTTTCATTTTACTCATACTTCCTCCTTTTCAGGATATTACACATCCGTATTATATCGCAATCCTCCATGCAGGATAAAGAAAAACCGGTAAAATCCGGTTTATCCGATCCGATGTTCTTTCCAGTTTTCATTCAGTTCCTTATACAAGTCTTCCATTTCTTCATCCAGCAATACCAGCATCTGCGAACACTGGAACAGACGAAGTTCGATTTCTTCTTTCTTTTCATGATCGTTCTTGTAATACAGGTTGTGTTCCAGAGATGCCCACATATCCATCGCAATCGTACGGATCTGAATTTCTACCGGTACTCTCTGGTTTCCTACCGGAATTGTCAGAATAATATGATAACTCCGGTATCCGTTCGGTTTTGGATTTCTGACATAATCCGATTCCCGGATGACTTCCACTCCCGGCTGTGCTATCAACGCCGCACGCAAATCGTAAATATCATCCACATACTTGCAAATAACGCGCAAGCCGCATATATCCGTCAATTCCAGCACTCCGTTCATGGAAACTTCAAATCCCCGCCGATATAGTTTATCAATGATACTCTCCGGTGTTTTTACTCTTCCTTTGATGGAATGAATCGGACTGTGTTCATAAAACGACTTGATTTCATCATTCAGCCCGTTCAGCATTGCTTCCATAATCAGATATGCTCTCCGATATGGCAAAAGGAATTGATGACACCCCAGTTCATCCCCGAAAATGTTTTCAAAATCTTTATCGTATTTCTTCATGATGAATCCTCTTTTGTTACAGATACAGTATATCATGCATTCATGAACAAATTGTGAACTATTCAGAATTGTGTTATATTAATCAGAAGGATGTGATGATATGGGAATCCGAATTTCCGTCAAACAAGGTGAATCCCCGTTATCCCTGCAGGATATTGCGGATTTATCCGGACTGGCCTACGGAAAACTGAACTCGCAGATGGTGCTGGAAAAAGGAAAACTTGGTGATCTTGTCGTACTGTACGATCCGGAAGCCATCGGAAGAGGCTTTGAAGCGGAGTTAAAAGATGACGAAATTCTGCTCAATATCCCCCTTCCTGCAACAGGACATGAAATCCAGATTTTCTATCAACTGGCAGACACGTTATGCAAAACGTGCGGACAGGATTCTTTCATCCGGGAAAACGAACGCATTTCCATACACGACCAGCAAACCATCAATATGCACATTCTGGAAGACATTCAGACCTGCAGTGATGCCATTATGAAAATGGATGACGAAATACAGGACGGACAGCATCACGTATTTTATATTTTTGCTGCCCTGAACCCGATTGAACTGGGAAAAGAAGAATTCAACAAAATGGGACGAAGTCTGGAAGGCTACGCCAACGTTCTGCATACCATGCAGAAAGACAGATATTATTATTCCCATCCGCATTACTACAAGCGGGACGATAACTCCATATACGCTTTATATTTTATCGGCATTAACCTGGATACCGTCATTCCCGTCTCTCCGGTTTCCTATGCTTACCTGAAACCGAATTTCGAATGTAACGATTTCTTCGTCTTCCTTCCGCAGGGACACTGCATTCTGTTTGATGATTTCATACGATCCTTCCCGTTTGCGAAATACTATGACCCGAATCACATACGGATGAGTGTAACGGAACGCCAGATCTACCGGATGGTACTGGATTATGAAATCGACGAAATGACGTTAGGTTCCGTAATCAATCCGTTTTATCGCGGCCCGGCATATGACGATGACAACCACAAATGCAAAGTAACGGATAAGAATCTGGATACTCATCCGATTCAGGGATTCAATCACATGGCAGTCTATTTACAATGGATGATAGACCATGATATGGTTAATGACCTTCTGTACCAACGAATTCCTCAGCTTCATCAGGCCGAGGATCTTCGTTATATCATCCAGGACAGTGATTACTTTAACGGTACCCTGTCCATGTTCCACTTCACGGAAGAAGGACAGAATTTTACCGGATGGTATTATCGGTTCGGATTTCCGGACGGATATCCTTCCTGTGTAGACAACGTTGCCCTTTCCATGTTAGGCAGCGAACGGTATCACTGCGAAGAATATCAGGATGAAGCGTATCTGTTTGTGCCATACAACGAGGAATATAAGAAACTGTTATCCGCAGAAATAGACAAAGCGTATCAGCAGTATCAGAAAGAAAAAGAATAAGAGTGGCATATGTCCGTTGCTTCGGACAACACCACTCTTCTTTTATTTTATTCTATATCCGTATTCGAGCCGGACGTTGTGATTCTCAATATCTTCATTGGAATTGCTGCACGTATCGATTCCTACCAATTCAAATCCGGATTTCCGATACCGCTTGATCGCATTGATGTTACAGCTTTGTGTCTGCAATACCACCATCCGGTTTTTTCTTTGTGCGGCAACATACTTTGACGCATTGACCAGATCTCCGCCGATTCCTTTTCCCCTGTAATCCGGATGAACAATCAGATTCTGAATCCGTAACCGGTTATTCTGTGTTTCCTCATACATTTCTATAAATCCGATAATCTTATCGCCGTCAAATGCCCCGTACAATACCGGATTTTGCAACCAGTGTGCGCCGATTACATCCGAGTAACTGACTTCCCTCGGTTCACCGAATGATACATATTTCAAAGTAAAGGAAAGCATTCCGATCTGAACATCATAATATCCCGGAGTGGAATATTTGATATCCAGTTTCTTCCCCCGGTATTCCTCCGGATTCAATTCTTTTACATGTATCGTCATATTTCATCCTTCCTTTCGTCATGCATAAGAATATTTCGTATGATACTTATCGTTTGTTAACTATAGTATATCACGTATTTCTCCGAAACCGCCTAAAAAAAGTGCATACGCACTTTTTACAGTTTCAGCAGAATCCCCAGAATCGCACTGATAATAATAACCGGAATCGGACTGATTTTCTTTTCCTTGATTTTCACTTTCGTAAATACCAGATACAGAACAATATAGAGTACACATGGAATTACCTTGATTGTTTTAGCAGGAACATCCAGTAAAGTTGATACAAAAAGACCACTGCAGGCTACAACCACAAACCCGACAACAGCCGGACGTAATCCGTAAAATACGTTCTGTACCAGTTTGCTTTGCTTGAATTTTTCAAACATCCTTGCCACGATACAAATCACGATTACACTTGGCGCAACCAGCGACAATGTCGTCACAATTCCGCCGATGTAACTGTGTAAGGTTGTATAGCCGACATAGGTTGCCATATTGACCCCCATCGGACCCGGTGTCGATTCGGACACCGCAATCATTGTCCCCAGCAGTTCCTGGGTAAACCAGCCGTATTTGTCAGACATTTCTTTTAAAAACGGTATGGTGGCCAATCCGCCGCCTACCGCAAACAAGCCGGCTTTAAAAAACTCATAAATCATTGTCAGAATCAGTTTCATATTACTTTACCGATCCTTTCGCTCTGAAAGCCTGAATCACAACTCCGGCAACCCCTGCCGAAATTACCAGCCAGACTGTGGATATTTTCAGAAAATATGCCAGCACAAACGCCGTCAGACATATCACCATTCCGATTGTATCCTTGATATTACTCTTAGCCATCTTCAGAATGGATGCCGTCATCAGTACACAGACACCGACGTTGATTCCCTTCAACGCATGCTGCACAATTTCGATTTCCGCAAAATTCGTCAGCACCGATGCAATGATACTGATAATAATCAGACTTGGGGTAATCACACCTAACGTGCTGACAATTGCCCCGATGATTCCTGCCTGATAATATCCGATAAATGTTGCCGTATTTACCGCAATAACCCCCGGTGTACATTGTCCGATGGCATAATAATCCATCACTTCTTCTTCCGTTGCCCAATGATGTTTTTCAATCACTTCATTCTGAATCATCGGCAGCATCGCATACCCGCCGCCAAACGTAAACAATCCCATTTTAAACCAAGCGGCATATAACTGAACAAGTTTCTTCACAAGATTCATCTACCTTTCCCGAAAAACGTTTTTCTTATCCATCGACCGAACCAGAATATAACCGATCACAACGGATACTATTTCCCCGGCTGCAACTTCCAGGCCACTGATGATCCATCCGCTGACAAATGCCGTCGGGAAAAACGCAATAGCCAGTTCCAGCCCGACAATAACCATATTGAATAATACGGGCATCAGTAAAGAAACAACCGGAATGTTTATTACGGTAACGTCCCGGTTTTTACAGGTAAACCATGCAGCCAGAAGCGTTGCAACCGTTCCAAACAGACAATCCAGCCACCCGATCGGATTCAATCCGGACATTGCACCAATCAGATTGGTCAGAAAACATCCCAACGTAACACCGTAAACAGCCGGCTGATACACAAGTGGTAATACCGTCAACGCTTCCGACAAGCGCACCTGTACCGGACCGTACGCAAACGGGGCAATCAGCAGGCTGACCACTGTATATACGGCTGCAATCAGCGATACACGCACCAGATGTTTTACTTTTGAATTCATACTATGTAATCTCCTTGTTTTATTTTAGGTCAGGGAATCGCGACTGACCGCACTTGATTGTATCAAATGTCTGTTTTGTTTTCAACCAGAAAACCTTCCCCGACCACCACACAGCAGCATCCGGGAATGTTCGCTTTCTGATATGTATATTCTCTGCTATCCGCCGTGACCGGCAATCCAAAGCACTTAAACAACGCTTCTTTCAGGCACCATAATTCCACACAGTTCTGCGTCGTAAGCATTTCTTTTTCCCCATCGGTACAGACACGGTTCACCTGACGCATACAGTCTCTGTCCACCCGTTCCACATCCACTCCGCAAGGAAAATCCGACACACAGACCACACAATACGGATAGGTATGACTGATACTCACATACACGTTTTCACCACACGGTTTCCCGTTGCAATCGTAAAACAGTTCCTGTTCTTTCAACAGATATCCCGCACACAAAGTCAGAACGCGGTCTTCGTAATTCATATACAGATTCGTTCTGTTTTTCGTCTGCTGATTCACCTGCTCCCATAGTTGTTCGAACCGGACGTCATCCACGTTCCGTACGTCTGCCCAGTATAACCGTATCTCATGTTCCATAACAAACCCCGTACTTTTTTCTTTTCACTTTCTATGTTACACTATTCGCAACACAAAGGAGGAATTTTTATGAATTTTCCTGCTGCCTTAGCTTGTTCCGTCGGAATCGGTTATATTCTGGGATGCATCAATCCGGCATATTTCTTTGGTAAGATGCACGGTTTTGATATTCGCACCCGTGGTACCAACAATGCCGGCGCTTCCAACACCATGCAGACACTCGGATGGGGATATGCGGCAATCGTTGCATTATATGACGTTCTGAAAGCCGTGATTTCCTACTATGTGATAATGTATCTGTTTCCTGATTATACCATTTTACCGGCAGTTGCCGGATGCGGTGCCATACTGGGACACAATTATCCGTTCTACCTGCAATTCAAAGGCGGAAAGGGGTTTGCGTCATATCTCGGGCTGGTATTCGCAATGGACTGGAAATTCTTTCTGTGCATTTTTGCAATCGGACTGATTCTGACGTTACTCACCCGCTGGATTGTATCTGCTACTTTCGCTGTAACCTGGTCATTTCCGATTTATCAGTTGTATCAGAAAGCTTCTCCTGTCATTATCATATCCCTGACCATCATCTCCCTGATTATTTTCGTAAAACACATACCGAACATCAAGCGATTCTTCAATCAGGAAGAATTCGGCTGGGATAAAAAGCCGGTAGGAATCAAACTGCATAAATAAATCCGTTCACTTCACATGAACGGATTTTTCTTTTTACCAAATCCGGTATTTCCCGTATTTATCAGCATCCGCTCTTGACAAACAGACATCAAACACATATCCCGTATCCGTTTCTTCCACATTCTGAACCGGATGATGAGAATACAGAAAAGAATATACGTTTGTTTCCTCATACGGAATCCGCAAGGTACAGCTTACTTCATCATGAAACAGTTTTTCTTTCACGGCACGAATAATCGGCTCAATCGTCGCATCCTCTTTCAACGAAACATAGACCGCATCCTTCCGGTGCACAATCCGGTCTACCAGATCCATTTTGTTAAACACATATACCGTATCCGTACTCTGCACGCCGATTTCCCGCAGTACGGTATTTGTCGTTTCAATCTGCTTGTCGTAATCCTCGTTGGAAGCATCCGCTACGTGTACCAGCAAATCCGCCTCTTTGACTTCTTCCAGTGTAGAACGGAACGCTTTGATCAGATGGGTAGGCAACTGGTCCACAAATCCGACCGTATCCGTAAACAAGACCGTTCTCTTATCTTCCAGTACAACAGAACGGGTAGATGTTTCCAGCGTCGCAAACAACATATCAGCCGCAAACACTTTTTTCGGTTCTTTATCATACGTCTGCAGAATGCGGTTCATCAGCGTCGATTTCCCGCTGTTGGTATAACCTACAATCGCAAC
Organism: Erysipelotrichaceae bacterium; assembly: GCA_021442745.1. Lineage (GTDB taxonomy): Bacteria > Bacillota_I > Bacilli_A > Erysipelotrichales > Erysipelotrichaceae > RGIG4607. Next base: position 17,524 of record JABUSI010000262.1, read on the forward strand.
CGTCTTAACTTCCTTCTTTTTCCGTTGATTCCGTTGTGTCTGTCTTTGCAAGACAATTTCCTTTAATTCCCGTTCACAGTTGGAAATCTCTTTCTTGATTCTCCGGTTATCCAGTTCCAGTTTCGTTTCTCCCGAACCCCGGAAACCTTTTCCGCCCTGCTGGGAATACAAAGACGGGCTCATACCACGCAATCGAGGAAGCATATATTTCAATCTTGCAATCTTAACCTGCAACCGCGCTTCCTTCGTCTTCGCTCTGGACGCAAAAATCTCCAGAATGATATACGTTCGGTCAACAACCTCTCTGTGAATCCCGTTCTCCAGAGCCTCCAGTTGCGACGGCGTACATTCTTCATTCATAATCACCAGACTTGCATTCTCATCGTCACATGCCTGTTCAATCTGTGTCATCTTTCCGCTTCCGATATATGTATTCGGATTCAGATAATCAAGATTCTGCGTGATACATCTTACTACTTCGATGCCACAGCTTTTTGCCAGAAGACAACATTCTTCCATTGAGCGTTCAAAATCGTATCCGATGTTTTTATATCTGACACCAACCACTATTGCCCGTATCTGTTCCATACTACCCTTCCGTTCCTTCTTCCATTGTAGTAGTTTTTTCCGTAAGACGCAAAGCGCAAAAAAGATGTATGTCGCCATACATCATAAAAGGGAGGAAAAATGTTTTATTTACAGCCACTCAACGTGGCGGAATATTTCACTTGAACAGAAACCCGTAATGTTTTCTGCATAAGTATAGTACACCTTTTCCTGCCCTTTGTTTCTTAAGCATTTGTGAAGAACAAAAACCTTAGTCATCCTCATCGTCCCAGCCGGACACAAAATGGATTTCTCCGTCATCCATATCCAAAGCCATAGTATCAGACAATCGTAAATACATATCTCCGTCACTGTCAAACGCCATATCGTCCCCCAAAGGAAACAGATAATCCCCGTCATCATAATCAAATATATTGCACATATGTCTCATCCTTTTCTTTGAACAGTCCCCGCTACCCGATTGTGTATTCTGCAAAATATTGTTATTTATTTGCTTCCTGATACGCAGCTTTGCATTCCTCAATAACTCTTGCGGCATCTTCCAATCCGAAATACCCGTGTGTCGTTACATCAACGCCTTGCAGTACTTTGTAGTTTTCAAAGAAATTGGAAATTTCCCGTAACTGGAAATGCGGTAAATCATCCAGACCGTCAACGTCATCATACCGCGGATCGCAATCTACAACGGAAATCAGTTTATAATCCAGTTTCCCACCGTCAATCATCTTCAGATAACCAAGCACTCTTGCCGGTACGTAGCATCCCGGAAACGTAGGTTCTGTACCGATTACCAGAATATCCAGCGGGTCACCATCCGGTGCCAGTGTATCTTCAATGATTCCGTATTCCGTCGGATATCGCATCGCAGCATACAATACCCGGTCCAATTTGATTTTACCTGTTTCATGATCCGCCTCATACTTATTCATGGAACCCAAAGGAATTTCAATTAACGCATCTACTACTATTGGTTTCATATGTTTATCCTCATTTTCTTACCATCAGTATACTTGAATTAACGGTATTAGAAAACGGGAAATATGAATGTATTATATATATTCCTATACATATATGGACTTTTTCCATACAAATATCTATAATATGAATGCGCGGAGGAAATACCATGGAAAAATCCAGTAAGTACCGTACCATTGAGAATTATATTCGCAATCTGATAGATACCCATGAACTGAACATCGGTGACCAGATAATGACGGAAGAACAATTGTGTAAACAGTTTAATTTTTCGCGTATGACCGTCAACAAAGCCCTGAATCATCTGAATGCGATGGGATATATCACACGGATTCCCGGAAAAGGAAGCTTTGTGTCAGCTCCTCACGTCTCCAAGAACATTTCCAGTCATCAGAGTTTTTCCGAGGATATGAAAAGCATCGGTTTGATTCCGGGATCCAAACTGTTATCGTACGAATTGAAACAAGCATCGGACTTTCCTTCCATTCAGGAAAAACTGAAATTACAGGATTCGGATTACGTTCACTATTTCATGCGCTTACGTACCGGAAACAACAAGCCGATTGCTGTCAGTTACACGTACGTTTCCCGCAACATAGTTCCTACCATAGAATTATCCTGGCTGGACCAGTCATTTTACGACTACATACGTTCTCTGGGGATTCAGATCGGACAAGCCGATTATGAATTCAAAGCCACTCTTCCGACAGAACAACAAAAGGAACTTCTGCAAGCCGATTCCATTGCCACTCTGTGCTGTTCCCATCTGACCTTTGCGATTATCAACGGAGAAGAAGTTCCGTTTGAATACGTCGTTACATACTATAACAGCGACATGTATTCCTATAAGACAACACATGAATAGAGCGAAAGAATTACATCTTCCGCTCTTTTTGTATGGTTTCCATGATGTGGCGCGGCACACTGTTTTCCGTATTCGGCCCCAGTACTTCCTTTACCACACTTTTTACTTCATCCCAGGCATTTGCCGGACAATATGAATGTTCAAACCCTTGCAGCATATCCAGGTCGTTATTGGTATCTCCATATACCTGAACTTCCTCATACGGTACATTCAGGGCATCTGCCAGCGCTTCCACTGCTGTTTTTTTGGTCGCCTGTGCATCGGTTAATTCATAATATCCCGGAAAACTGGAAGCATTCACGATGGTATTCCTATGATTTTCAAGATACTTCAGAAAATCATCCGAATCATCTCCGATATTCTTTTCCGTAATGTTGATTTTAAACACCTCCACGCCATCCAGTTCTTCATATTCATCAATAAACTTAACGTGTGACAATACTTCTTCCGCACTTTTCCGGCTGTTTACCTTATTCGCCTTATTGACCGTACGGGCAATGTATTCCTCCTTGTGCCGGTAAATATATACGTAATCTTCCGTCTGCAAAGAGAATCCGATATCCGGAAACGTGGTAAGAAGATCCTTTACAACCTCTTTCCGGACAGGTCTTCCGTACATCCGGTTTCCCTCTTTATCGATAATCAGTGCCCCATTGCATACGATGGAATAAATCCCCATCGCTTTCAGGTCTTTATTGTATCCGTCACTGTTATACTTTCCTCTGCCGGTTGCGATGGAAAAACAGCAGTCATTTTCCAATACCATGGATACGGCATCATAGACGATTTGATTCGGATAGTGCGTTTCGTCAAATAACGTACCGTCCAGATCACTGACAAACAAACGTATCATACACATGCCTCCTGATTCGTATAACAGTATACCACAGATAAAAGGGATTGGTGTTTACCAATCCCCTGATTAAATTTCCAGTAGAATCTCCTTCATCTGAATACCTCCAGACTATATTGTTTCTATATATTACTGACTATTTTTCCGCTCTTTCCAGCGGCTGCCTAATAGTTTAGCAAAATCTCCTTCATTGTTTTCTACCTCTGGTCTTTCTTTAAAGATCATCTTGTTTTCGTTCCACTACTATGTGGAACCTGACTAAATTTCGAGTAGAATCTCCTTCATATGTTTCATCCTTTCAATCGCAGATGTCTGTCTTTGTTTCATAGATATCCGGATCTCTATGAAACTCTGACTAATAGTTGAGAAGTATCTTTTTCATAACCAGTACCTCCGATTACTACTTCTTTCTTTTTACATCTTTATCTTACCGCATTATAAAGTAAGAAAAAGTCTTTTATTTCAAAAATTTTTCACGTATAATGAATTTGTTGGGGGTATAAAACCTGACTTTTTTTATTATATT
>JABUSI010000239.1 GCA_021442745.1 Erysipelotrichaceae bacterium
TTCTTCTTCCCGTAAACAGCCAGAAATCCGAAAAGAAACGGAATCACAAACGCATATTCCGTCGTCATACAAGGAAAAAGACAAATCAGGATCATCCATTGTATATTGAACTTTTGTTTTCTGTCCCTTGTTATATACGATGCGATTTCCTGTATTACCAGACGATACCAGAAAAACTTATGACGATACAGAATACCTGCAAGAAGCAGATAGCCGGCACGGCATCCCTTCACTTTTTTCTCATCCAGAAATAATCCCAGCAAGGAAGTCATAACAGATAAAACATAACTAACGTGCATTCCGGAGGAAATTAAAATCGATCCGACCGTGCTCTCACTGTCCGTTCTTCCCGCAATCATTTCGGTTATAAACTCATTTTGTAAATCCGACAGGTGCGAATAGAATAGTTTCCGCAACGTATGAACTTCTGATATAACCGTACTTTTCGCATACGTATAGCCGGCAATATGGTGCGATTGTGCATACCGTTCCAGCGTACCCTGCAGACCGTTTTCCATACTGTGGAATTCTTTTACCGGGCCGACAACTTCCACGATACTGTCAAGGGGAGGTTTTTCTTTGTTCATAACCCAGACGGTCTGAACCCCGTTGTTTACCAGATACGAGTTTTCCTTGTGTTCCCATACAATACCGATGATGGGCTTTGCAGATACGGTGTTGAATTTCCACAATCCGATCCATACGGCACCCACAAGAAAAACTACACACCACTTTACAGACGCTTTTCCCTTGATGAATAACCACAGTCCGCAAAGAGCCATAATCCATGCAAAACGAGCCGTAGAAACGAGCCACAATCCCATTGTACAGAACATCATAACGTAATGAAATCCTTAATCTTGTCAAACAGTTTCTGCTTGATTCCTTTTATGTTCATCAATTCCTCCAGCGTCTGAAATCTTCCGTGTTCCTGACGGTATTGTATAATCCGTAAAGCCCTGCTTTCTCCGATTCCTTTGATTGTCGTCAGCTCTTCCATTGTTGCATTGTTGATGGAAACTTTATGGTTCTCTTTTATGCTAACCACAATTACATCTCCGTCAATCAGGATGGTATTCAGATTCAATGCCGTAATGTCCGCATCTTCTGTAAACTGCACGTGTGTCAATGCATCTTCAATGGTGCTGTTTACCGGTAATTCCAATACCACAGAATTTTGTACTTCTCCTTCCACCGCAACGTGAATAACGTCTTTTTTACAGGAATTAATGTCCGTATATCGAAACGGAATGCAATACAGCGAAAAAAGTACAAGAATACCTGCAAGTAATTGTTTCATATATATCCCTCCACTTTTCTTTACGTACAATATGAGTGTTTCCTAAACAGGTATTTTGTGGTTAAATATATTAGGAAATGAGGAAATGTAGTATGAAAAAAGCTCTGATTTTCGACTTGGACGGCTTAATGGTCGACACGGAAACCTTGTGTTATAACACCTGGGTACAGGTAGGAAAAGAACATGGTGTTGACGTTCCTCTGGAGTTCTATCTGCCGTTAATCGGTGGCAGCCGAAACGTATTTGAAGAAGTAAGAAAGATTTATCCGGAAGCATGTGCATTGGGAGAAGAAGTAAAACTGCGTCGGATGCCGGTTATGGAAAAGATGCTGAACGAACATCCGGGCTCTCTGAACAAACCGGGACTGGAAGAATTGTATATTGCTGCCAGACAAAAAGGATATAAGATTGCCGTTGCTTCCAGCTCCAGCCGTGATTACGTGGAAAACCATCTGAATCACCTGGGATTTCCGTTTGAAGCTGACGTTATTGTCGGGGGAGATGAAGTCGAAATCCCAAAACCAAACCCTGACGTATTTTTAAAAGCTATGAAACATCTGGGTGAAACCCCGGAACACTGTATGATTCTGGAAGATTCCCGGAATGGAATTCTTGCCGCTCACGCCGCAAATATTGACGTAGTATTCATTCAGGATATGGTACCGCCGGATGAACTTATGAAACAGTATATGCTTTGTCAGAAACCGACATTAAAAGAAGTGATTGAATTACTGTAGACATACTTTAAACGTATGTCTTTTTTTCCGCAAAAAAGGACTATCGTTTCGGATAGTCCTACAATTCAAACTGAATCATATCAAAATCATCGTTGGAAGGAAGTTTTTCCACTTCATCCGGTATGTCTACAATCCGGACTTCACTGATTCCGTGATAGATAAACCAGTCATCTTCTTTCGTTAATGCGGAACTGAACGTTGCGTCTTTCGTCATCAATGTAACTTCTTTTGCCTGCAATCCGTAACGGACACCGTCATGCCACAACAGTTCACTGGATAAATTTACCCCGAATATGTATCGCATGGTATTCGGATTGGTCTTCACTTTTTTCGCAATCAGATCACCTTTCGCCGGACGTTTGTATCTTGTGATGTCCGCTTCCTTAATCCGCTTGTTCTGACTCTTTGTCGTAAAGATGACAACACCGTTGGTTTTGTCATTCAGAATTGTGGCGGAAGCAATTTCATCGTCTTTGGAAAGATTCATAGCCTTGACACCTTTGCTCTTGCATGACGTTGCCGGAATTTCCTTCACATCGTAACGAACACAGTATCCCTGCTTGCTGACAATAGCGATGTCGTCCCCTTCATAGGCAATCAATACCCGGACGACTTCATCACCTTTTGCCAGGTTTATTGCAGCAGACGTTTTTGATTTCCGCTGCATTACCCATTCGGTCATCGGTGTTCTCTTAATCATACCCTTTCCGGTAACAACAATGACCCATGCGTATGTATTGAAATCTTTTACTACACAAGCATCCGTAATATGCTCTGCATTGTTAACTTTTACCAGTTTGCTGATATGAGATCCGATTTCCTTCCACTTGCTCTCTTCGATGGAATAAATCGGTAAGGTCGCAAAATTACCCTGATCGGTAAATACCAGAAGATTATCAAGTGTATCGACTTCCAGCTGTCCGACAATTCGGTCGTGTTCCTTAATACCGGTCGATACGTCATTGGATGCGTTATAGGAACGCAGGGAAACCCGTTTGATGTATCCGTCTTTCGATATCGTAATCATAACCCTTTCGTTGGCAATCATACTGGTCGGATCAATAACAATTTCCTGTACCTCTTCTTCAATGGCAGTCATTCTCGGACTCGGATGGTTTTTCCTGATTTCCTTTAGTTCCTGAATCATCGTACGGTTCAGCACCTTCGGATTTTCCAGGATTTCCTTATTGGTTTCCATGTCGTTGACTAATTGTGCAAACTCCGTACGAAGTTCCATAATATCAAAATTCGTCAAACGATATAAACGTAATGTTACGATAGCTTCCGCTTGCGGTTCAGTGAATCCGAAGGTTGCCATCAAACCTTTCTTTGCGTCCTGTTTGTCTTTGGAGTTACGGATTAACGCAATGACATCATCAAGAATGGACATCATCTTCATCAGTCCTTCAAGAATGTGACAACGAGCTTCCATTTTTTTCAGATCAAACTGAGTCCGGCGGATAATAACTTCCTTCCGGTGTTCGATGAACGCATCAAGAATATCCAGTACACCCAGCAATTGCGGCCGCTTGTTTACAATACCAACCATGTTGTAATTGTAGTAACATTGCAGATCGGTATTTTTGAACAGATAGTTTAAGACAGCTCCTGCATCCATATCCTTTTTTACGTCAACAACAATCCGCAGTCCTTCTTTTCCGGATTCGTCACGGATTTCCAGAATACCGTCTACGTCTTTGGAAAGCTGTACTTCTGTCATTTTCTGAACCAATGCCGATTTTACAACTTCATACGGGATTTCCGTAATTACAATCTGCTGTACCAGTTTCTGCTGAATGATTTCCGTTTTTGCCCGGACAACTACTCTTCCTTTTCCGGTTTTGAACGCTTCCAGAATACCGGCTCTGCCCTGGACGATACCACCGGTCGGAAAATCCGGACCTTTGATACAGTCCATTACAGTTTCCAGTTCACAATGCGGATTCTGAATGCGTACAATCGTAGCATCAATGACTTCTTCCAGATTATGCGGTGCAATGTTTGTCGCATATCCGGCGGCAATGCCGGTTGTACCGTTTACCAGAAGATTCGGATATCCGGCCGGTAATACCGTAGGTTCTTCTTCCGTATCATCAAAGTTCGGTGCCATCAATACCGTATTTTTTTCTATGTCTTTCAGTAAAACAGAAGCCATCGGCGCCAGCCTTGCTTCCGTATAACGCATGGCAGCAGCCGGATCATTATCAATAGAACCGTTATTTCCCTGCATATCAATCAAAGGAATACGCATTTTCCAATTCTGACTCATACGAACCATTGCGTCATATACGGACGTATCCCCGTGCGGATGATAATTACCGATAACCAGTCCAACCGTCTTTGCAGACTTTCTGGTAGGTTTATCTGCCGTATTACCATCAATATGCATCGCATACAGAATACGCCGCTGTACCGGCTTTAAACCGTCTCTGACATCCGGTAATGCCCGGTCCTGAATAATATATTTGGAATACCGTCCGAAACGGGATTCCATAACTTCCTCCAGCGTTTCATGCAGAATTGTCTGTTCCGTCTGTACCTTCTTACTCATGGTCGGCACCTCCCTGGATCCGGAATTCATCTTCCAGCGTAAAGGCAACGTTTTCTTCAATCCAATGTCTGCGGATATCCGCCTTGTCACCCATTAACACAGAAACACGCTTATCCGCCATCAGAGCGTTATCCACACTGACCTGCACAAGAGTACGTGTATCGGGATTCATTGTCGTTTCCCACAGTTGGGATGCATTCATTTCCCCTAATCCTTTATAGCGTTGGATTTCACTCTTGCCCATTTTCTGCATATACTCCCGGAGCTCTTCATCCGTATAACAATAATGTGCTTCTTTTTTATTTGAAATCCGATACAAAGGCGGTACTGCAATATAGACCATTCCCTGTTCCACCAACGGACGCATATGACGATAGAAGAACGTCAGTAACAATACCTGAATATGTGCACCATCCGTATCCGCATCGGTCATGATGATGACTTTGCTGTAATTGCTGTCCTTGTATTCTGTTTCGTTACCGTATCCGCATCCCAACGCATGAATCAATACGTTCAGTTCTTCGTTTTTCAGAATTTCCTGTAACGATGCTTTTTCCGTATTCAGTACTTTACCACGTAACGGAAGAATTGCCTGAAACTTACTGTCCCGTCCTTGCTTGGCACTTCCACCGGCGGAATCACCTTCCACCAGAAACAGTTCTTTGATACGGGCATCTTTGGATTGTGCCGGTGACAGTTTACCGGACAGAATCCGCTCGGTCTTGGATACTTTCTTTCCTTTCCGGGCATCATCCCTTGCTTTTCTTGCTGCATCACGAACCTGCTGCGCTTTGATCATCTTCCGGATTAAAAGTTCTGCCGTTTCCGTATGTTCCCGTAAGTAATACCCCAGTTTTTCGCTGACTAAACTGTCAACCGCAATACGAGCTTCCGGTGTGCCGAGTTTTCCTTTTGTCTGCCCTTCAAACTGGAGGATATTTTCCGGAATACTGCATGATACAATGGCGGTAAGACCTTCCCGGATATCGTTTCCTTCAAAATTTTTGTCCTTATCTTTCAACAGACCGTGGTCTCTTGCATATTCATTGAATACTTTCGTAAACGCCGTACGGAAACCGACTTCGTGAGTTCCTCCGTCTTTCGTGCGCACATGATTTACAAAAGAATATGTGTTGTCACTGTAATCGTCCAGATACTGAAACGCAAAATCAATCTGGATACCGTTGGCGTTTCCTTCAAACGTTACCGGTTCGCAAATCGTCGTATGTCCTTCATGCAGATACTCCAGAAACGCTTTTAACCCGTTTTCGTAATGGAATACGGCTTCTTTCTTGTTTTTGAGATCCCGTACGATAGTCTTTAACCCTTTCATCAGAAAGGCACTTTCCTGTAAACGGGAACAAATTTCGGAGAACTTAAACTCCGTCGTTGAAAAGATACGGTTATCCGGCATAAACCGAATCAAAGAACCGGTCTCCCTGGTAGGACCCACCGTTTCGAGTTTTCCGGTTTTCTTTCCGCCGTCTTCAAACTTCATCCGGTAACAGGTACCATTGTAATACGTTGTTACAACAAGCCACTTGCTTAAGGCATTGACAACGGAAGCACCTACACCATGTAATCCTCCGGCTGTCTTATATCCGCCCTCGGAAGTGAATTTGCCACCGGCATGCAGTTTTGTAAAGATTACTGCCAGTGTACTTTCACCGCTTTGTTTATTGATTCCGACCGGCATCCCGCGTCCGTAGTCACGGACAGATACGGATCCGTCAGATTCTAATGTCACAATAATTTCATTTCCATAGCCATTCAATGCTTCGTCCATGGCATTGTCTACGATTTCCCATACCAGATGGTGCAATCCTCTTCCATCGGTGGAACCGATATACATACCGGGACGTTTCCGTACGGCTTCCAGGCCTTCCAGAATCTGAATACTATCTTCATCGTATTTCTTTTGAGGCATACAATCATCCTTTCTTTCCACACGTTCTTTTATTATACCAAAATACTGTCTCTTTTGTAACCGTATCGCGCTATGAATTTTGTGGTATACTAATTGTCGAAGAAAAGGAGAGTTGTCCATGAAACCTGTATATTTTCTATTTGCGGCACTTGGTTATCTGATCGGTTCGGTACCTTTTGCATTAGTTATAGGGAAAATATTTTACCAGAAAGATATACGCCAATACGGTTCGGGAAACCTCGGAGGTTCCAATGCCGGAAGAGTGCTGGGGAAAAAAGCGGGGCTTGCCGTTATTACACTCGACGTTGCCAAAGCCGTCATACCGGTTTTTCTGACACGATTACTGATTGGAGAAAACGAAGCGATTGTGCTGGGAGTGATGATTGCCATCGGACATTGTTATCCGTTATTTGCGAACTTCCGTGGTGGAAAGGCTGTTGCTACTTCTTTCGGATTTGTCGGTGCCATGACAATCGGCAACACCAAACCCTTCCTGGTACTTCTGGTAATTCCGGTAGTACTGGTTATACTGATTATCAAACTGGGAAGATACGTATCAGTCGGCTCCATGGTCGGCTTCGGTGTTACTACCATATCCTCCTTCTTTATACAGACAAATCTGTTGTTCTCACTGGTAAATGTATTTTTATGGCTATTTATCATCTATCGTCATCGCAGTAATATCACACGGGTAATTGACGGAACCGAAAATAAAATAACATGGTAAAAGGGATATGCTTTACATCGCATATCCCTTACTTTCTGTTTTCAAACGTTCTGATGACTTCCAGTGACGCAAATTCTCCCATGACCGGGCTTTCCGCTAAACCTTTTTGAATACACTCCGCAAAATGATTCGTTTCATACAGAAAGTCGCTCTCCATTTCTTCTTCCAGATCCATTACGGTATCCCCTTTTACAAGTTTACCTTTCGCTGCTTTCCAGAAGTTATACACTTCAATATATCCTTCCGTACCATAGATGCGCATCTTGTTTTCCGTCCATACTTCCAGACCTCCGACAGCACTTGCCAGGATTCCGTTTTCGTATTTTATCAACGTGTTACTTGTCATATTCTTTCCGTATTCATTGTATCTTGCAAACGTTGTGGTTTCGGCAATCGGGCTGTCTGCCATAAAATTGAAATAACCGATCGGATACACGCCAACGTCTTCCTGCCCTCCGCCATTGGAGGCATCTGTTTTATGTTGTCCGTACTCCTTTGGCATCTGATAACTGTACTGACCATCCATATAAATCAAATCCCCGATAACTCCCTGATGAATCATCTGTTTGATTCTTACACTTAACGGTAAAAACAACGCTTTCATCGCCTCCATCAGAATCACATTGTTTTCTCTGGCAAGGGCAAAAAGTGTCTTCGCTTCTTCCGTTGTAAATACCATCGGTTTTTCGCTCAATACGTGCTTTTTGGCTTTCAGACAACGGGTAATCAGGTCATAGTGCGTAATGTTGATGGTAGCCAGGTAAATGGCATCCACATCCGGATCTTTCAGAATATCATCATACGTACCATATACAGGAATATCGTACAATTCTGCAAATGCTTTAGCCCGTTCAAGTGAACGGGAACCGACACCGTAAACTTCGCAACGATCACACATTTTTGCACCTTTTACAAAACGGTGAGAAATTGTCCCCGGTCCGAGAACGGCAATACGTATTTTATTCATAAGTTTTTCCTCTGTTTCTTTCATATATTCTACCATACAATCCTGAAAACGATTTCGTTTATATACCGGTCTCAGTTGTTTCATCTGTAAATATAAATACAAGACTTGTAATTCGCACCATTTTACGGTAAGTATGTAATAGAAAGGCGGTAACTCTATGATCTATGTCATGTCGGATTTACACGGTTGTTACGAGCCGTACAAAAAAATGCTCGAACTGATTCAATTTTCAAAAAACGATATGCTGTATATTCTCGGAGATATCACTGACCGCGGCAATGAAGGTATCCGGATTTTACAGGATATGATGAATTACCCGAATATTGTTCCGATATTGGGAAATCATGATTACATGATGTATGAAGTATGCTCAATGGAATCGGATATCGACCGAAACAAGAATGTGGAACGAATCAACACGACGCTCATGGCTTTACGTTTTGCGTGGATTTCCGACGGCGGAAAACCGACATTGGAACAGTTTAAAAAATTATCTTATGATCAGCAGAAAGTAATTCTCGAATATTTGAAGGAGTTCCGCTTATACGATCAGGTAACAGTAAACGGAAAGAAGTATTTACTGATTCATGCCGGTGTAAATAAAACGACCGATTTGTCCCGTCCGGAAACAATAACGTTGGATGAAGCAATCGCTACCCGCCTCGATTATGATACTGTCTATCATCCTTCCGTCATCCTGGTAAGCGGTCATACGCCGACGGTTGCCATTGACCCCTTGATGAAAGGTCAGATTATCATTCAGAATAATCACATCGCAGTCGATTGCGGATGTGTATTCCATATGGGATTGGGTTGCATCTGTCTGGATACCATGCAGACGTTTTATGTCAGATAAAAGAAAAAGAGCCTTACGGCTCTGGTTTTCTACTATTTTGCGTTTTCCATGCTCTTCATGACTTGCTTAATCTGAGCTTCAGAAGGCTTACGCCCCATTTGCAAGAACATAGCACGAATCATCTTTTCACTGATTGGTGGGTTTTCTTTAATTTGTTTTTCGAATTCCTTTCTTGTGAAATAGAATCCGCAGAATCCCCCGATCGCTGCACCGACAAGCAGGTAAACCAAGTTCACTAGCCAACCCATATGATATTCCTCCTCTTAACTTTTATAATAATACAGTCTTTTTGTTGTATTTGCAAGTACGCCAAAGACTACAAAAACCCAAAAGGAAGAGATATTTCCTGGCAGCACCAGGTGGGTATCCTGTGTCTGTTTTTAGGATTCCTGCTACCGAGCAGGCATTCAACACCAAAAGACAACATCCGGATTCCCTTATATCAAATGTAGGAAATAAAGCATATCCTTTCAGGCAAATGTATTGTAACATGGTTCTTTGTTAATTCCTATACTTGACATGAAAAAAGAACCATATTCCTGACTTCCTATATAAAAATAAGACATCGATGTTACTCGATGTCTGTGTTTTTATTTGACTACTGCTATGCCTAATTCTTTCAGTTGCTTGTCATCAACGTTATTCGGTGCTTCACTCATCAGATCGGAGGCACTTGCTGTCTTAGGGAATGCGACAACATCACGAATGTTATCGGTACCGCACAAAATCATAATCAGACGTTCCAGTCCGATTCCGACACCACCATGAGGAGGTGTTCCGTAACGCAAAGCTTCCAGGAACCATCCGAATTTTTCCTTTGCCTGCTCCATCGTCAAGCCGATGGCTTCAAATACTTTTGCCTGTACTTTCTGATCATGAATACGGATGGAACCGCTCAACAATTCATAACCGTTCAATACCAGGTCGTAAGCACGGGAATAGCAGTTACCTTTATCGGTCAGCAACTTGTCTAGGTCTTCCAGATTTGGCGAAGTAAACGGATGGTGTGCCGCTACATAACGTCCTTCCTCTTCCGAATATTCAAACATCGGGAAGTTTGTTACCCATAAGAAATTATATTTGGTTTCATCAATCAGGCCTAAATCCTTACCGAGTTTACTGCGCAATGCGCCTAATGCCGTCTGAGCGACCTTCTTCTTGTCGGCAATCACAAAGACGATGTCTCCGTTTTCGATACCCAGTGCTTCCGTTAAAGAAGCTTTTTCTTCATCAGACAGCATCTTGGCAATGGAACCGGACCATTCGTTATCCGTATATTTCAGATTTGCCAGTGCCTTTGCGCCATAAATCTTCACAAAATCCTGTAACTTGTCCAAATCTTTGCGAGAGAACTTCGCAGCCGCTCCTTTAGCGTTCATCGCATTGATGATACCGCCGTTTTCCAATGCTGATGCAAAAATCTTTGCTTCCGTATGCGCAAACACATCCGATACGTCATGTAATTCCATCTCAAAACGGGTATCCGGTTTATCGGATCCGTAACGGGACATACATTCGGTATATGGGATTCTCGGGAATGAATCCAATACAGCTCCCTTGATTTCATGGAAGATTTCCTTCATCAGTCCTTCAACTACATTCCATACGTCTTCTTCGTCAACGAAACTCATCTCAATATCAATCTGGGTAAATTCCGGCTGACGGTCTGCCCGTAAATCTTCATCACGGAAGCATCTGGCAATCTGGAAGTACTTTTCCATTCCGCCAACCATCAGAAGTTGTTTATACAACTGCGGAGATTGCGGTAATGCATAGAATTTTCCTTTGCTGATTCGACTTGGGACAAGATAGTCACGAGCTCCTTCCGGGGTAGATTTACACAGAATCGGTGTTTCCACTTCAACAAACCCCAGTTTACTCAGATAATTTCTTGTTAATAAGGTAACCTGATGACGCAACATCAGTTTGGACTTGATAGCATCCCGCCGGATATCGAGATAACGATATTTCAATCGGGTATCTTCCAACGCATCCGTTTCTTCCTGCACCATAATCGGTGTTGTATCTGCCGTATTGATAATGCGGACTTCGGTTACGCGGACTTCAATTTCTCCGGTTGCCAGTTTCGGATTGGCATCTTTTCTTTTTTCAACAATACCGGTTACCTGTAAGATATATTCATTTCTGACGTCTTTCACTTGCGGTGCGATTGTTTCATCAAAAGTCAACTGAACAATTCCGCTGCGGTCACGCAGATCAATAAATACAAGGGAACCCAGGTTTCTTCTTTTGCTGACCCATCCGACTAAGGTAACTTCTTCTGTTACGTTAGCGACACGTAACGTGCCGTTTTCATGTGTACGTTTCATTCTTCTCCTCCTAAGATACGATCCAAGGTATCAATTACTTGTTCAAACGGAACGGTAATCTGTGTTTGATTCTTAATGTCCTTAATGTTTACCATTCCCTGCTGCAGTTCTGTTTCTCCGACAATAACTGCAACTTTTGTCCGGAAGCGATCCACACTCTTGAACTGCGCTTTCAGACTACGCGGTACGGCATTGAATTCACAGCGATATCCGGCTGCCCGGATTTCCGTCGCCAGTTCCAGGGGTTTGGAGCCGACGTTTCCCAATGCCATAACATAAGCGTCCAGTGCCGGTCTTTCTTCCAATGGCACTTGTTCGGCTTCCGCCAGAATCAAAAGCCGTTCCAATCCCATTCCGAATCCGACACCGCTCATCTGCGGACCGCCGAAATATTCAACGAGATTATCATATCGTCCGCCACCGAAAACCGTAGCCTGAGTACCGCTTTCCGGATGTGTGGAGACGACTTCAAATACGGTGTGCGTATAGTAATCCAGTCCGCGTACCAGACGTGCATCAATTTCATACGGAATTTCTAACGCATCCAGTGCACCCAGTACCTGCCGGAAATACTCCTTGGATTCCTCATTCAGGGATTGTTCCAGAGACGGAGCTGTTTTCATACATTCCAGATCGTGATCCACCTTGCAATCCAGTAACCGTAACGGATTGATTTCATACCGGCGTTTACAATCTTCGCACAATTCCGGCAGATGATCTTTAAAGTGATCTTTCAGCACTTCACGATATGTACTGCGGCTTTGTTCGTCACCCAGCGTATTAATCAAAACTTTAACGGACTGCAATCCCAATCCTTTTACAATCGAATATCCGAGTGCGATGATTTCCGCATCAATCATCGGTGATTTTACTCCGATGTTTTCAATTCCGAACTGATTGAACTGACGATATCTTCCTTTTTGCGGACGTTCATACCGGAACATTTCACCCATATAGTACAGTTTTACCGGTAAGTCTGCATTACCGTACATTTTATGCTGAACGAAACTGCGGATGATTCCGGCGGTTCCTTCCGGACGTAACGTCATACTGTCTTCGCCGTGAACCGAAAACGTGTACATTTCTTTGTTGACCATATCGGAACTGTCGTTCTCCCGTTTGAACACTTTCGTATCTTCAAACATCGGCGTCCGGATTTCTTCATACCCGTATACGTCACATACGGAACGAATCAGCGTTTCAATCTGCAGCCATTTCCGGGATTGGGAAGGAAGAATATCCTGCGTTCCTCTCGGCGTCTGATAATTTGCCATAAATTTCCTCCTGAAAAATAAAAAGCGTCCTTACTCTAAGGACGCTTAAAAGCGCGATACCACCTTAGTTCACACAAAATGTGTGCACCTCAAATCTGTAACGTAGACTTACGTCAATCCCTACTGATTTCAGAATTGCTCCTCACAAATGTCAAGTTCTGATTTCCTGTGAACAGTTTCACCCTACCTGCCCTCTCTGCAACAGTCATTCATCACCCTTTTGATCTTCGGATTTGCATACAGTGTATCATAGTTTTCGTTTACCGACAACTAGTGTTCAACTTCCATATACCGCATGGTATTGGTATTTCCGTGTCCGGCACGCCATCCGGCACAGATAATCATGGTACTTCCGACCGGAAGTTTAATCTTACGTGCAATTCTCTTTGCACATTCATCGTACATATTGGAATCCGTAATATCGTTATCGACAATCGGGAATACCCCCCAGTACATTGCCAGTCTGCGTGCCGTCTTTTCGGAATTGGTTGCGGCAATAACCGGTGCAGCCGGCCGTAAAGGTATCAGACGTTTTGCGGTACCTCCTGTTTCCGTAAATGCCATTACGGCAGATACGTTATCCAGACATACGCAGCTTTCCGCTACCGCAATACCGATTACTTCACTCATGGAACGATGACGGAACTGTGCAGCTCTCTGCACGATTCCCACGTGATCAATCAATGCTTCGGTTGCTTCAGCGATGGAACTCATGGTCTTAACTGCCTGCTCCGGATATTCACCGGCAGCCGTTTCACCGGACAGCATGATGGCATCCGAACCGTCCAGCACGGCATTCGCTACGTCAGATGCTTCCGCACGCGTAGGTCTCGGATTATGAATCATTGATTCCAGCATATGGGTTGCGGTAATTACCGGTTTTCCCATCGCATTGGCAATTTTTATAATATTCTTCTGATAAATAGGAACCAATCCGTAAGATACTTCAACTCCCAGATCGCCACGGGCTACCATAACCGCATCCGCAACTTTAAGGATTTCCTGCAGATTGTCATAACCTTCCTGATTTTCAATCTTTGCAATGATTTCAATGTCTTCGTTTCCTTCTTCTTTCAGAATTTCACGGATTGCCAGCACGTCTTCCGGACGACGGACAAAACTTGCGGCGATATAATCCACCCGGTTGCGGCAGGCAAAACGGATATCCGCATCGTCCTTTTCCGAAATGAAAGGCATCGTCAGTACAACACCCGGTACGTTAACGCCTTTTTTTGTTTTCAATTCACCCGAGTTTTCCACCCGTGTCTTCAAATCACCGTTTTCCATTTTTTCCGTAACGGTAAACGTCATTTTCCCGTCATCCATCAGAATTCTTGTTCCGACTTCCACATCATGGAACAATTCCGGACAACACAGCTGGAACCGTTCGTGTGTTCCCAATACTTCTTCACTTGTCAGAATTACCGTATCTCCTGTCTGGAATTCCACGGTACCATCCATTTTACCTACTCGGATTTCCGGACCCTTTGTGTCTAACATAATTGCCACATGTGCTCCCAGTTCCCAGTTCATATTGCGGATGGATTTAATTCTTGCACCATGTTCCTCATAATTTCCGTGAGAGAAATTCAAACGGGCAACATTCATTCCGGCATTGTACAGTTTCACCAGCATTTCCGGTGATTCACTGGTCGGACCTATGGTGCAGATAATTTTGGTTTTTCGCATACTACCTCCGATTAGACTTATACCAGTCGTTCAAACATATCATATAAGGCTTTTCTGGATTTCTTAGGTCTTGCCATAGCTTCTTCGATTGGAATACTGCATACTTTGTTGTCAATGATGCCAACGCATTGTCCGCCAATGCCTTGTTCAATCAGACTGACTGCATAATCACCTAATTGTGTCGCTAGAACACGGTCAAACGGAGTCGGTGATCCGCCTCTTTGTATGTGTCCCAACACAGTAGCACGACCTGCAAAGCCTGTTGCCTGTGAAATCTTTTTAGCCAGCATATCGGCATCCGTTATCTTTTCGGTCAGAATGACAATGGCGTGACGTTTTTTCTTTTTGATTTCCAATTGATGAAGACGTTCCAGCACTTCTTCTTCATCATATCCCCGCTCCGGTGAAATAACGATTTCCGCACCACAGGAAATGGCTGCGTACAGCGCAATATCCCCGCAATGATTTCCCATTACTTCCACTACAGAACAACGGTGATGGGAACTGGAAGTATCCCGCAATTTGTCGATTGCCTCAATAACAGTTGTTAATGCCGTATCAAATCCGATTGTATAGTCCGTACCACAGATATCGTTGTCGATGGTTCCCGGTAACCCGATACAATTGATTCCCATTTCGGTCAATGCCATGGCACCGCGATAGGATCCGTCCCCACCGATGACCACCAAAGCATCGATTCCGTGTTCATGCAGATTATCAACAGCTTTCTGACGTACTTCCTCCAGTTTGAATTCAGGAAGACGTGCAGAACCAAGAATTGTACCGCCACGAATCATGATATCCGATACACTACCACGATCCAACGGATGAATATCGCCATTGACCAAGCCACGGTATCCGTCCATAATGCCGAATACTTCAAATCCCCGCGATAATGCAGAGCGTGTTACCGAACGAATGGCAGCATTCATTCCGGGAGCATCTCCGCCGGAAGTCAGAATTCCGATTTTATGTGACATGGTTTTCCTCCTAGAATCTACGATTCTTTCCTTTGACATACACAAAGTCAGACAATACTTTGATTCGTTCCATCAGACGTTGTGCATTCATATCGTTCTGTTCTCTTTTGTTGTTAATACTGAAATGTTCCTGAAGTTGTTCCAGATTCAGATTACTGGTAAAAAGAGTCAGAAGGTTGTGAGTCATCCGGTAATTCAACAAAGGATACAATACGTCATCCCGAATCCAGTTCGTAACGGTTTCCGCTCCGATATCATCCAGTACCAGAACGTCAACGTCCTGTATTTCCTGTACCTGAGGAATCTTGATTTCCGTGTTGGAATACCGTTCCCGCAACGTGTTACAGAACTCACTGGTATTCAGAAACGTAACGTCATACCCTTCTTTTGCCAGATAATTGGTCAGACAAGCCGCAAGATACGTCTTGCCTACGCCAAACCCACCGTACAAATATAACCCTTTTCGGTCTTCCTTTGCAACCCATTCCAGTAAAACTTTAATGATTTGCATATAGTCATAGTCGGTAAACCCGTCGTTCAGGTTCAGTTTATACAAATCCGCATCCAGCAATTCCTTTGGCATGGTACAGTTTACGTAATACTTCTTATGTGCATACTTTTCATTCCATTTTTCAAGATAGCGGCATTCTTTCTGTTCATCCATCGGTCTGCCGTTAATCAGTTTCATATCGGTATATACACCCTTCTGCGGATTGGTACATGTATGTAATCCCTGACATTGCTCACATTTGCGTAATGTATCCAGAAGCCGTTGAAGTCTGGCAGGGTGCATCCGGACAAAAGATTCCGTAAACCCATATTCATTCATCACAAGCTTTACGTCCGGACTTTGTACAAGACGCTGAATCATCTCTTCCCGTTCCATCAGTTGTTGCGGTGTTAATGTAATTACCGGATTTAATTTATTCATGCGTTCCCCTTTCGTAACATTTCCTGTTGCAGAGTTTCACGTAACTGCCTTGTCTGTTCATCTTCCGATACCGTTTGTTGTGCTTCTTCCCATTGCGGTACCGTACTCTGTTTTACCGATTGTGTTTTTGTTTTTTTCTTTCGGCTATTATTGATTTGTGAAGACTGAATAAAATCCAGTGCTTTTTCGACCGTGTCGATTTTCATCCGGATCCAATTCGTGGCGATTTTTTCCACAAGGCTCCGTTGCAGTTTCATTTCATAATTCTGTAATACGAATTCAACCAACACGTTTACAACCTGTGGTTTCATACGCAAATCGCGCAACAGGTATTCCAGCAACTTGGCGTCACTGTCAGATACGGGAGCACCGTCCTGGAAACCTTGCAGAAATCTGACCGGTGCCAGTGAATATCTCGTTTTCGGGACATTCGGGTTCTCATATATACTGTCTTCTTTCATACAACGGTTCCGTAAGGCATTGGTGTCCAGCATATCCTTTGACCGGTTTGACGGATCGAATTTAACGGACTTTCCTACTAAAAACTGCATTTTTTTCGGGTCAATTCCATACAGAATACCGAATTCTCCGATAATTTTAAGACACTCTTTGGTTCGGATGGAAGCAGGTACCGTAAGATACGATAAATCTTCCAGGAAACTGTCATAATCAAACTGTACCGGTAATTCAAATACATCACTGTATTCCGACCGGTGCTGCCGTAGTTCCGAATACTGTTGTTCGTGTGAATCCGTCCACCCTGACAACAACGTGGAACTGAACGGTTTGGTGATTTCGTCATATCCGTTACGCTCCGTATCTCTTATCTGTGTTAACGTCAATGTTGTTTCGTAAGCCTGTACGCCTACGGTTTTGATATACATCCGGCAAAAAATCTCATGATTCAGAAATTCACCCGGTGTTAACGGGGAACGAAGATAATATATATATCCGTGATATCGTTCATAGTCTTTTACATATGTCTTCAGTAACCCCATCTGTTCCAGCATTTCCCTTGCATCCTGGATTTCCACTATACTCATATTCAGACAATTACACAGTCTTTCATGTTTCTGTGTTTTCTGATTCATTGAGTTTTCTCCAAGCAGATAGAAATACAGTTTGGTAGCATCTGAACTCAATAAAGGTGCATACAAAACGGACATGGAAAAGAACTTATGCGGTCCTAATACGTCAATACCATCTGTTTTGTATGTATCTTTTCCAATCAATTCCATAATGTATCCTCCTTCGTCTGCTAAACATTATATACTTACTTCTCGCAATTGAATCCTGTTTCTTTTAAAAATAAACGGACGGTTTCATGAAGTTGCTGAATTCCGGCATTATTGGGGATTTCATAATCCGCCAGTCTTATCTTTTCTTCTTTCGGCATCTGAGTACGGATTCTCTTCATGGCTTCTTCTTTTGTAAATCCGCGGTATTTCTGCAACCGTTCCAATGCCACTTCTTCATCACACGTCACAACGATTGTCTTATCAAAATACTTCTGCCATCCGGCTTCAAATAACAACGGTACTTCTACAAAAACAACTTCGTTGGTTACTTTATAAATAGCTTCAAGAATCTGCGGATGCAAAAAACCTTCCAGCCAGGATTTCTTTTCCGCATCATCAAAAATTACTTTACTGATTTCTTTTTTATCGAATTTTTCCAACTGCAGGTTTTTGACAATAATGTGCTGATTGTATGGATCTTCCAGCAATTCAGCATTGATTTTATCGCATTCCAACACTACACAACCTTCCAGCATCAACAATGCCGACACGGTACTTTTTCCTGAACCCATGGTTCCGGTAATCGCAATTCTCATCTCTGACACTTCGGGCACCAGTACGTACCTCTTCCTTTCCACATAATCTTCTTAATCGGTGTTGTGCAAATACTGCACGGACAGTTTTCTTTTCCATATACCAGCAGTTCAATCTGAAACAGACCGTCAACGCCGTCGGATTGAAACGAATGCACGGTTGTTCCGCCCAGTTCGATTGCCCTTTGCAAAACTTCTTTTGTATATTTTATCATTCGCCGGAAATCCGGTCTTGTCAGTTTGGATACACGCGTTGTCGGTTTCCGTTTCATCAGAAAACAGATTTCATTTGCGTAAATATTACCGATACCGCATACCACGGACTGATCCAGCAGCAATTCCTTTAAGGAATACTGACTGGTGTGATATTTCCGATACAAATCATCAGCATATAACGTATCGTCAAACGGTTCTTTTCCCAGTTTGCGCAAACAGTTCCATTCCTCTTCTTTCGAATATATCCACATTCTTCCGAATTTACGTGTGTCATGATACCACACATAACGGCCGTTATCCAGTTGAAAAACCACGTGCGTGTGTTTGTCACCCGTATCGTTATCTTTCACAAAGAACTTTCCTTCCATCCGCAGATGGCATATCAATACATCTTTGGTCAGGGTAAAAATCAGATATTTCCCGCGCCGTCCGAATGATTCAAACTTCTGGCTGCACAGACGACTGAATTCCGATACCGTACAGTTTTCCAGAATCTTCGGATATCGTACGTCAACCGACAGAATGGTACAATCGCAAATCCGCTGTTCCAACGAACGGACAACGGTTTCCACTTCCGGTAACTCAGGCATTATTTTGCCTCATACCAGGTGGCACCTTCCACACACCGGGCAATCAAAGGTACCTGTATATTCATCGCATTCGCCATCTCCGTTTCAATCAGATCTGACATCAGCTGACGTTCATCCTCCGGTACATTAAAAATCAATTCGTCGTGTACCTGTAAGATCATCTTTGACTTTACGTTCATTTCTTTCATTTTACGCGCGATATGAATCATCGCAATCTTAATCAGGTCCGCTGCGGACCCCTGAATCGGTGCATTCATTGCAGCCCGTTTTCCGAACTCCCGCATCATATAATTCTTGTCGTGAATTTCCGGAATCTCCCGTCTTCGGTTACATAAAGTTGTAACGTATCCGTTCTGTTCGCAATAGGAAACAACGTCGTCCATAAATCCCTTTATCCGCGGATAACTTTCAAAATAACGGTCAATGTAAACTCCTGCTTCCTTGCGGGAAATCTGCAATTGTTCTGCCAGGCCGAAATCACTGATTCCGTATACAATACCGAAATTTACGGCTTTTGCCTGTCGACGCATCAGACTTGTGACCTCATCCGCTGTTACATGGAACACGTCCATTGCAGTTCGGGTATGAATATCCTGATCGTTGTTAAACGCGTCAATCAATGCCTTTTCGTTTGCCATATGAGCCAGAATCCGTAATTCAATCTGAGAGTAATCCGCTGACATCAATACGCAGTTTTCTTCCGGAATAAAAGCTTTGCGTATTTCTCTTCCCTCTTCGGAACGCACGGATATGTTCTGCAGGTTCGGTTCAGTGGAACTTAATCTTCCGGTCTGTGTAACACACTGATTATATGATGTATGGATTTTTCCGTCAGGCGTAATATATTTCTTCAAACCTTCCGCATAGGTGCTGTACAGTTTCTGATACTTCCGGTATTCCAGAATATTCCTGACCACTTCATGTCCACTCAGTTTTTCCAGTACATCAGCAGCGGTGGAACGTTTTTTACCTCCCGGCAATCCCAGGTCATCATACAATACTTCCGCCAGTTGTTTCGGAGAATTGATATTGAATACTTTTCCGCACAATTCATAGATTTTCTCGGACAGGTTATCAATCTGCTGTTTTGTTTTTCCGGCAATCTGATCAAGAATGCCGATATCCACGCGGATTCCCTCCGTTTCCATTTCATACAAAACATGAGTCAGAGGTAACTCCATCTCATAATACAGGGAGTTCATATCATAACGATTCAAATCCTTTTTCCACTTTTCATAATGATTCAGGATAAACTCTGCCACAGAACACGTGAGTTTCATCTGTTTATCCGGTTCCGGCAAGATCGGTTTATTCGGTTTACCGTATACTTCTTCAAAGGTATACGGCAAGGATGTCCGGCAGCTGTCCAGAAGCCCCTGTAAATCAGAACCTTTTCCGGCAGTCAGAAAATGCGCAACCAGACAATCGAACACTCCTTCCGGTTGTACTTTCATTTCCTTACCGGCAACATGATAAAAATCCTTACTGCTGACAACAATCTTTTCCCTGTCAGAGGTCAGAAATTCCATGGTTTTATTGTCTCTCTTTGCATCCTCCAGTTCCTGATACAAGATACCTGTTCCGTTCGCAAACGCAAAACCGTATAGTACGGCATCCTGTGCCCGTTTGTCGTTCTGATCCGGTATCACAACCGTAGGCATGGAAAAATAACCATCCGGTACTTTCTTAACTTGCCGGTACTCCATTACCTTTTCCGGTTCCGCTTTGGTACGGTATTTGGATAAAAAGACACGCATATCGTATTTGGTAAAGAATTCAATTGCCTTCTGATTATCCGTACGAACGTCACATTCATTGATATCCAGAGGAAACTCGCATTGCGTATTGATGGTTGCCAGAAGCTTGCTTAAACGGGCAAGGTCTGCGTTGCTTTCAATATTTTCCTTCAGTTTTCCTTTTAGTTCCGATGTATGGTCCAAAAGATTCTCTACCGTTCCGTAATCGTACAACAGTTTCAGTGCCGTCTTTTCTCCCACTTTCGGCACTCCCGGAATATTATCCGAAGCGTCTCCCATCAGACCTTTTAAGTCCGTAATCTGAAGCGGTTTGATTTTCAGTTCCTCATACAAGGATTCTTCCGTCATTTCGACAATTTCCGTTAACCCTTTTTTCATCAGCCAGACACTGCTGGTCGCATCAATTAACTGCAGTAAATCCCTGTCACTTGACAGAATGTTTATATCCCAGTCCGGATACCGTTTTACCGTCGTTCCGATGATATCGTCTGCCTCAATTCCTTCTTTTTCAATCCAGCAGATTCCAACTGCATCA
>JABUSI010000358.1 GCA_021442745.1 Erysipelotrichaceae bacterium
AGACCAGTTCATCCTTGTTTAACATGACGAAATCCCGGCGATTCCGTCCGATGGTTAAACTTGCACCCTTATGTACGTAACGGTGTAAGGACTCTGCCGCATTCTTTCCGGCTTCAATCGCATCAATCGCAAACTTCGGTCCGGAATAGACGTCACCGCCCACAAATACGTCCTGTTGCTTGGTCTGATATGTCAGACTATCGGCTACCGGATAATTACCATGATGGTATTCCACAGCACTGTCATCCAGCAATCCGCCCCATTCCACGGTCTGTCCGATCGCAAAAATCACGTCTTTGCAATCCACCGTCATCGTGGTTTCTTCATCATAAACCGGATTGAACTTTCCGGTATCCGGGTCAATCGTACGCAAACACTTCTTGAACACAACCGCTGTCACATTGTTATTTTCATCTTTCAGGATTTCCTTCGGACCCCAGCCGTTTTCAATCGCAATATGTTCTTCCAGTGTTTCGGCAATTTCTTCCCTGCTTGCCGGCATCGTTTCCCGGCTTTCCAATACGAACATCGATACGTCAGCACCGAACCGATGAGCCGTTCTTGCGCAATCCACTGCGACGTTACCGCCACCGACGACGACAACGTTTCCTTCCATCTTCCGGTTCTGATCTTCCGTTGCCTTATGCAGGAAATTTACCGCATAGTCCACACCGGCAGCATCTTCACCTTCTATTCCCGCTTTTCTGGAACCCTGACAACCGATGGCTACGTAGAATGCCTGATAGCCTTCCTCACGCAGTTGTTTCAGGGTAATGTCTTTACCGACTTCCACGTTGCACCTGATTTCCACACCCAATTGACGAATCACGTCAATTTCTGCGTCAATGACGTCTTTTTCCAGCTTATAGGAAGGAATACCGTATGTCAGCATACCACCCGGACGACTGTTCTTTTCAAAAATCGTCGGCTTATATCCCTTGACTGCCAGATAATATGCACAGGATAACCCTGCCGGGCCGGAACCGATAACCGCAATCTTCTGATCCCATTGTTTCAGACGGTTGGACGCAATCACAACCGGCGGAATGTACCGTGTTTCACTGTTTAAATCCTGAGCGGCAATGAACTTCTTGACCGCATCAATTGCTACCGCTTTGTCAATGTTTCCGCGGGTACATACGTCTTCACACTTCTTGTTGCAGATCCGTCCGCAGATTGCCGGTAACGGATTGTCTTTCTTTATCAGAGCCAATGCTTCCTTGTATCTTCCCTGTGCCGCCATCTTCAGATACCCTTGTACGGCAATGTGAGCCGGACAAGCGGTTTTACATGGCGCGGTACCGGTATCGTAACAGTTGATCCGGTTATTATCACGGTAATTTTCGTCATACTTATCGGCACCCCAGTGTAAAACCGTCGGAAGTTCATGCTTCGGATACTGTACTTCACCCTTGGTGGTACACAGTTTCTGACCTAACTTTACAGCGCCGGACGGACAATATTCCACACACTTACCGCAGGCAACGCAATTGTTCTTATCGACTTTCGCCGTATACGCACTCCGTGACATATTCGGTGTATTAAACAGCTGTGACGTACGCAACGCATTACAGATATTTACGTTACAGTTACAGATACCGAAAATCTTGTTTTCTCCGTCAATATTGGTAATCTGATGCACAAATCCGTTGTCTTCCGCAACCTGTAAAATCCGCATCGCTTCTTCATACGTAATGTCATGACCCTTACCGGTTTCACGGCAATAATCCGCAAAATCACCGACACCGATGCACCAGTTCCATTGATCGTCTGCACAGCCCTCTTTCATGGCTGCCCGGCTGGCACGGCAGGAACACTGACCGACACCGATGTGCCCTTCGTATTTCTTCAGCCAATAGGATAAATGTTCCAGATCCACGGACTGATTTTCCATTGAGATTGCTTTTTCCACCGGAATGACGTGCATACCGACACCGGCTCCTCCCGGAGGAACCAGCTGGGTAATGCCTTCCAGCGGAATATAGGTCATCCGTTCAAAGAACGGTGCCACTGCCGGATGATCTTCCAGCCGTTGGTTTACATACGGCGTGCTTTCATCCATATTGAACATTTCCGCACTGCCCGGCACAAACATCAGCAAAATATATCGCTTTTCGGATTGCGGAGCCGTTCTTCCGTTATGGTCATAATGATAACCGTAATCATATTCACATACACCGACCTGGCACAGTTCATCCAGAATCCGTTGCAAATCTTCCTTCTCCATCTTCGGATTCAACTTCACCATTTCATCAAACGTATACGGAACACGAACATCCATGGTTAACGCAACGTCCACCATTTCATCCGTCATGATTTCCGCCAGTCCCCAGTATTCCGGGTCATTGGTTGTTACACCGAACAGTTTGTGTTTGGCAACGTCCGTAATTTTCTTCGCAAGTTTCAACAGTTTCGGGTTTGGATTCTTGTCCCCCATATGAGGAGGGATAATTTCTTTTGTCATTTCAGGCATATAGGTTCCCCTTTCATGTATTTATAGTCATATGCATATATATTCATCTTCATCGTACCACGAGTATTTTATCATTGCAATCGTAACTTATCATTATATCCTCATGCAATTCTTTTTCGGTTTTCAACAGGTTCATTTGGCAGAAACCGGATAAAAAAAAGCAGGGATTACACCCTGCAATGTTACATCTTATTTGAAGTAACGATCCAACAAGCCCTTCAAAGCCTTACCGTGACGAGCTTCGTCTCTTGCCATTTCATGAACAGTGTCATGGATAGCATCCAAACCGTTCTTCTTAGCGCACTTAGCCAAATCGGTCTTGCCTTGAGTAGCACCGAATTCGCAGTCAACACGCCAAGCCAGGTTTGCCTTGGTATCAGCCTTCATATTGGATTCCAGATCTTCACCTAACAATTCAGCGAACTTAGCAGCGTGTTCAGCTTCTTCGTAAGCAGCCTTTTCCCAATACAAGCCGATTTCCGGATAACCTTCGCGATGAGCGATTCTAGCCATGCACAGATACATACCTACTTCTGAGCATTCACCTGTGAAGTTAGCCATCAATTGATCAAAGATATACTTCTTGTCTTCTGCACTGATTGCATCGTTGTTCTTAACAGTGGAAGCATATACACCATATTCATGTTCAGCAGCCAATGTCATGGTTCCTTCTTCTACCAAAGTAAAGCGGTCACCGCCAACCTTACAAACAGGGCACTTAGCAGGAGCTGCATCGCCTTCGTAAACGTATCCGCATACACTACATACATATTTTGCCATAGTTGATAATCCTCCTTTTGTATGTTTATTTGTCTATATTATAATCAAAAAACCAAAAAAGAAAACCGTATTGCCCGTAAAAAAATCTCAAGTAAAAACCTGAGATTTTTGTTTATCCGACCGAACCTTCCATATCCAGTTTCAGTAACTGGTTCAGTTCCACCGCATATTCCATCGGCAGTTCTTTGGTAAACGGTTCCAGAAAGCCCATGACAATCATCTGGGTCGCCTGGGCATTGGTTAATCCCCGGGACATTAAATAGAATAACTGTTCTTCGGAAATCTTGGAAACCGTCGCTTCGTGCTCAATGGTACTGGACGGGTTGCTTGTTTTATTCAACGGTACGGTATCGCTGCGGGACAATTCGTCCAGAATCAGCGTATCGCATTCCACTTTGGATTTGGCACCGATGGCATTTGGCGTATGGGTTACCCAGCCGCGGTAATTGACTTCTCCTCCCCGGCGGGATACAGACTTGGAAATGATCGTACTGGACGTATTCGGAGCCATATGAATCATCTTGGCACCGGTATCCTGAATCTGTCCTTGTGATGCTACCGCAACGGTAACGGTCATTCCCTTGGCACCTTCTTCGGCTAAGATACAAGCCGGATATTTCATGGTAATCTGGGAACCGACGTTTCCGTCAATCCATTCCATCAATCCGTTCTGCATGACCTTTGCCCGTTTGGTAACCAGG
This sequence comes from Erysipelotrichaceae bacterium, assembly GCA_021442745.1. GTDB lineage: Bacteria > Bacillota_I > Bacilli_A > Erysipelotrichales > Erysipelotrichaceae > RGIG4607. Next base: position 3,955 of record JABUSI010000358.1, read on the forward strand.
TTCAGAATGTTGTTGGACCAGTTCTGAACAGTGGAATACCGGCATTTTGCGTTTTTGTGAACGTAAATTTCCACCACTGCCGCATGCAGGGAATCCTTGGAATAAGTCGGTGCCGTACAGCCTTCCACATAGTGTAAATCCGCACCTTCATCGACGATAATCAGCGTCCGTTCAAACTGTCCCATCCGTTCGGAATTAATCCGGAAGTAGGACTGCAACGGTTTTTCCAGCGTAACCCCCTTCGGTACGTAAATAAACGAACCGCCGGACCATACCGCACTGTTCAATGCCGCAAATTTATTGTCCGCATACGGAACAATCTTTCCGAAATATTCCCTCAGTAAATCCGGATACTGGCGTAACGCGGAATCGGTATCCAGAAAGATGACCCCTTTCTGTTCCACTTCCTCCAGCATATTGTGGTATACCACTTCGGATTCGTATTGTGTGGAAACACCGGCTAAAAATTTCTTTTCCGCTTCCGGAATACCCAGTTTATCAAACGTATTCTTGATGGTTTCCGGCACGGAATCCCAGTCTTTTTCCTGTTTATCCGATGGTTTGATGTAATAGGTATAGTCATCGAAATCAATCAGATCCAGATTCGGACCCCAGTTCTGGATTTCCATCCGTTCAAACGCTTCAAACGCCTTCAGACGGTATTCCAGCATCCACTGTGGTTCCTTCTTCATCTGTGAAATCGCAATGACTGTTTCTTTTGTCAATCCCTTCCCGGTATTGTATACGGAGACGTCTTCGTCATGAAACCCGTATTTATAGTCGTCCTGGGACCGCAACACATCATTGTTGTTTTCCATGTTGTTCACTCTCTTCTAAAATCTCTTCCATCGCATTCCATCCGATGGTAGCACACTTAATCCGGTTTGCCTGTTTCCAGACAGTACTGAACGCAACCGCTTCTTCCAGCAATTCTTCATTGTACTCTTTCCCGTTGACCATCTTCTTGTATTCTTCCAGAAGTTCTCTTGCTTGTTGCAGCGTTTTTCCCTGCATCATTTCACTCATAATGGAAGTCGATGCCGTACTGATGGTACAAGCCACACCGTCAAAGCGAACATCGGTTATCACGTTGCCTTCCAGTTTGACCTCCACGTGAATGTCATCGATACAGGATTCGGAAGCCATATGCTTCTGAATATAATCCGAACTCTTGGTCAGACTGTGGTTTCTCGGATTTTCATAGTGATCCATAATAATCTGCCGCAGCACAAACGGATCTTTCAATAAATCAGACATGTTATCACCTCTAAAAGAAGATACCGACGCAGTTTTCAATCGTGGTAGTCTTTAACGCTTCCACTAAAGCGTCACAGTCTTCTTTTGTGTTATAGAAATACAAGCTTGCACGTACCGTATCGCTTGTTTTCAGGAAGTTTACTAAGATTTTTGCACAATGGCTGCCCGAACGGACGCAGATTCCCTTCGTTCCCAGATACGATGCCACGTCCTGTGAGAAAATCTTTCTGACATTAAATGTCACAATTCCCGTTTCCGCATTCGGATTGTACAGGATGACGTGATCCAGTTTTTTAATCTGATCCGTCAGATACGTCCGCAATTCATGTTCATGACGGGAAATGTTCTCATACCCGACAGACATAATGTATTCGCAAGCCGCCTTCAGCCCCAGAACACCCTCAATCGGAGGCGTTCCGGCCTCAAACTTGAACGGTGCATGTTTCAGCTGTACGTTTCCGCACATATCAAACCGCGCGTTGGCTCCGCCGCCTAACATGAACGGATCGGTTTCTTCCAGCAGGTTATATTTACCGTATAACACGCCGACACCGGTCGGACCGCACATTTTATGAGCGGAAAATGCCAGAAAATCAATATCCCATTCACTGACGTTCACTTCCATATGAGGAACCGCCTGGGCACCGTCTACAACCGCCTTCGCTCCTTGTTCATGTGCCAGACGAACCAGTTCCTTCACATCATTGACGTATCCAAGCACGTTGGATACTGCCGCAAACGCAACGATTTTAACCTTATCATGCAGTGCTTTCTTCAGATTTTCCGGAGTAACTCTTCCTTCATCCGTCAAAGGAATGTATTCAACGACGGCACCGGTTACTTCCGCTACCCTAAACCACGGGAGAACATTGGATGCATGTTCCGCTTCAGTGATGAGAATCACATCACCTTTCTGCAGATTCTTCTGCCCGTAGCCGTAAGCCGCCAGATTCAAAGACATGGAAGCACCGGAAGTAAAGACAACTTCCTTGCTTTGACAATGAATCAGTTTCGCAACGGCATCCCTGGCTTCTTCGTATTGAGCGGAAACATCCGCTGCCAGCTGGTAATCCCCGCGATGGGCATTGCACGTCTGGTTTGTGTAATAGTTGGTAACGGCTTCAATCACGGAATACGGTTTGAACGTTGTGGCACCGTTATCCAGATAGACCAGCGGTTTTCCGCTCATGGTCTTATTGTCCAGCATCGGAAAATCTTTCCGGATTTCTTCTACACTAAACATACGGACTGTACCTTCTCTTCCACTTCTTCACGCAACCTCGTACGTAACGTTTCATCATCCACTACGTCCGCAATCGGCAGTAAATATCCGATTGCCAGCAACTGAATGGCTTCGTTTTTCGTCAATCCGCGGGATTGCATATAATACAACTGGTTTTCATCCGGTTGTCCCAGCGACGTCGCATGAGATGCCTTGACGTCATTTTCATCAATCAGAAGAATCGGCAATACCTGCACGGTCTGTTTCTTGTCAAACGTCAGTACCCGGGAAGTCTGATGGGATTCGCTCTGACGATGTCCCTTTTCAATCTTACCGGTAGCCACCAGTTTCCAGTTGGCATCTTTTAACACAATTCCGTAGTTATTCATGATTCCGGTTGTATGCATCGCCTGATGCACGCAACGGATTTCATAATTCAGTTTTCCTCTGGCAACCGTCGCCGTCCGGATATTGGCATTTGCACCTTCCCCTTCCAGCAATACGGTAACGTCCAGCTTTACATCGTTCTGCATCAGTTCGCTGTACGCTACGGCAACCGAAGCATCTTTCCCGACGTGAATCGTCTGGGTAAGCTTACACGCATTCCGGCTGTGATCAATCCACAATACCGTAGCATTGCTGTTGTCCTTGACATGGATTTCCATATTCTGCATGCCGGTATTGTCATCCGTTTCCACAATCAGATTGGCATTTCCTTCCAGTAACCAGGATGAATTCTCCTCTTTCGGATGAATTGTCACGGTTTCATTCACTACACTCGGCATATCTTATCCTCTTTTTGCTGCTGCGCAGGAACCCAGGGAAATCTTCTTCAACGGTTCTTCTTTTTCTTCTTCCACGGAAATGCCCAGTTCTTTTCCGATCCATTCATATCCTTCCTTATCGATTTTTTCGACCAGGGAAGCATCGGAATCCATAACGATTCTGCCATCTACCAATACATGTGCATGCGTCGGCTGCAGCAACTGATAGAACCGTTCATAGTGGGAAACAACAATCAGTCCCAGATTCCTGTTTTCCATCATTTTGTTGATACTGTTCGCAACGACCTTCAGGGCATCAACGTCCAGACCGGAGTCGATTTCATCCAGCATCGCAATGTTTGGCTGTAACAGCATCATCTGTACGATTTCGTTTCTCTTCTTTTCCCCACCGGAGAATCCTTCATTCAGAAAACGATGCGCCAGGTCCGGTTTCATTTCCAGTTCCTTGATGGCACCTTCCATCTGCTTGATAAACTGAAACAGGGAAACCGGCTTTTCTCTTCTGGCATTCATAGCTGCTTTCAGAAAATCCGAATTGGTAACACCGGCAATTTCCTGCGGATACTGCATTCCCAGAAACAATCCCGCTTTGGATCGCTGATCCACAGACATCGCCAATACATCCTGTCCGTCCAGCGTCACACTTCCGGACAACACTTCATAACGGGGATGTCCCATAATTGCCTGCAGTAACGTACTTTTCCCGTTACCGTTCGGCCCCATCAGAGCGTGAATTTCCCCTTCCTTTACCGTCAGACTCAATCCTTTTAATATTTCTTTTCCATCTACCGCAACGTGCAGATCTTTAATTTCCAGTTTTGACATAGACTCACCTTCCATACTGTCTTTGATTCTAAACCACTGTGTATTATAGCATAATAATTTTGCAAATGCTCGCAATATACACCGTACGGATGTAAAACAGACCGCTGTTATATATAATAAGGATAAAGTTTAAGAAATTTTAAGAGTATATAATTGAATAAAGACACAAAGTTTACTATAATAATATGGACTTTTTATTGAAGGAGGAACTTATGACCGATTTACTGAAAAAGAACTGGTTTGTCGTTGTCGTAGCCGTATTGTTCGCAGGAATTGCCGTATTCTTCGCATACGATCAAAACAAGGACAAATTAGCAGGAAAAACTGAAAACGGTGCCGGTGTTGTCTTCGCCATCGACGGAAAGAACTTCACCGCAGATGATTTATATGACGAATACTACAAAGCCGGCGGAGCAGATGCTGCTTACATGCTGATGCAGCGTATCGTTCTGGATGCTTATGTAGAAACAACCGATGATCTGAAGAAGGAAGCAGAAGATCTGGCAGCAGATTATGAAGCATACTTTCAGAATCAGTATGGTGTAAACGCACAAGAATATCTGGAATACAACCTGAAGGCAATGGGTCTGGATACGTTATACGACTATTGTCTGTACAACATCAAACTGGAAAACATGATCAGCGAATACCTGAAGGAAAATGCGGAAACGCTGTATCCTGCGTTTGCGGAAGCTTACAAGCCGCGCTTCGTATCTCACGTATTGGTAAAGATGGATAATCCGGATGCTCCTACCGCAGAAGAAACCAAGCGTTTTGAAGAAGTTAAGGAAGCATGGGAAAACCGTGGTGACATGGACTTCGGTACATTTGCCCAAACCTATTCCGATGATACCGGAAGTGCCATCCAGCAAGGTTCCATCGGCTATACCGATATCAACTCCAGTTTAGTGGAAACATTCCATGAAGCAGCATTAGCCCTGGAAGAAGGCGAAGTCAGCGAATGGATTAAATCCGAATACGGTTACCATCTGATTACCGTAACGTCAACCAAAATGGAAGACGTCATGAATGACGTTTCCTTCCTGGAAAGCTATCTGACGTTCGACAGTTCGTTCGAATCCAATCTGATGTGGACGAAACTTCAGGAAAAGAACGTATCGTTCGCCGATCCGGAACTGGAAGCATCCATTAAGAGTGCATTAGGCATTGAGGAGGCTGCAGAATAATGAAGAAAGTATTGTTAGTCGCTGTATGCGCATTGATGTTATTGGGTTGCGAAGATGCCAGCGCCAAGTTGAAAAGCGGAAACGATGCCGTTGTCACACTGGGTGGCAGCAAAGTAACCAAAAACCAGATGTATGAAATTCTGAGAACACAGGATGCCGGTGAAACAGCCGTTACCCTGGCAAAGAATTACATTCTGGAAAAAGAAATTGAAAACACCGATGAAATTGAAACGAAAGCACAGGAAGAACTGGCAAGTGTGAAGGAAGCACTTGGTGAAAACTGGGAATTGTATCTGAGTTACTACGGATACGCCAGCGAAGAAGACTGCTATCAGAACGATATTCTTCCTTCCGTAAAAGAACAGTTCTTATTAAACAAGTATGTCGAAGAACAATGGGAAGACTTAAAGGTCTACTGGTATCCGACAAAGGTTAAGATGATCGAAACCGAAAGTGCCGATGATGCGAATGCCGCCCTGACGGAAGTCAAGGAAGGTGCCGAATTCGAAACCGTAGCCGCTAAATACACGACCAAGAGTGATGACTTGTATGACGGTGCGGAACACCTTGTTTCCAGAGCCGATCAGGATACGCTGCCATCCATGGTTATTTCGTTCTTACGCGAAAACACGTCACCAACCGTATCCGCCGTATTGAACAGCAACGACCTGACAAAGTTCTATGTGGTACAGGTTATCGCCTGCAATCCGGATCAATACAAGGAAGAAGCCGTGGAATTAATCAGTTCCCAGGATGATCTGAGTGATGAAGCTATGGCATACTACTTCAAGAAGTATAACTTCCATGTATACGACATTTCTTTGTTGAATGACATGAAGTCAAACTATCCTTCCTATCTGAATCAGTAAGATACAAGAGCTCCTGTAAAGGAGCTTTTTTTATGTTATAATTTACGGGATTAAGGAGGACTATACCATGTGTATTTTCTGTATGATAGCCAATCATGAAATTCCGTCTTCCGTAGTATACGAAGACGATACCGTGATTGCGATTTTAGATTTATCCCAGGTAACCAAAGGACATACCCTGGTAATGCCTAAGGAGCATTATGAAACACTTATCGACGTTCCTTCACAACTTGCCATGCATATGATGGAAGTGGTTCAGATCGTCGCAAAACGCCTGACAACCAATCTCCATGCCAAAGGCTTCAATGTGCTGAATAACGGCGGTGAACTTGCCGGTCAGACCGTGATGCATGCTCACATCCATATCATTCCGCGATATGAAGAAAACGACGGATTTGACGTACAATTCCATACAACGGAAAAACCGAAAGATCTGGCAGCCGTTTTGAGTGAAATCAACGGGTAGGTGACGATATGCCATGTACAACGATTTTAGCCGGTAAACTGGCTACCAATGACGGTTCCACGTTAATCGCCAGAACCGATGACGGATTCTATGACGAAAAGAAACTGATTGTCGTGGATCCGAAGAAACAACCACGCAAATACAAGAGTGTCATTTCTCATGTAGAAATTGATTTACCGGATAATCCGATGTCCTATACGGCTTCCCCGCTGGTAGAAACAGATAAAAAAGGAATCTGGGCTGCCACCGGAATCAATGCTGCCAACGTCGGAATGACCGCCACGGAAACCATTACCACCAATCCGAGAGTCATGGCAGCCGATCCGCTGGTTGTCTATAAAAAAGCCGAAAACAAGAAAGAAAAAGATACCATCGGCGGTATCGGAGAAGAAGACATTGTCGTATTGGTTCTGCCATACATTCATACCGCAAGAGAAGGTGTCTTACGGTTAGGTTCCCTTCTGGAACAATACGGAACTTATGAATCCAACGGCATTGCGTTCAATGATGAAAATGAAGTCTGGTGGCTGGAAACCATCGGCGGACATCACTGGATTGCCCGGAAGGTAAAAGATGAAGAAGTGGTCATCAATCCGAACCAGTTCGGTTCTGACAGTTTTGACATCGAAGATGCATTCGGTGAACAAAAGGAAAACCTGTGTTCTGCAGATTTGCGGGAATTCATCAAAGACAACTGTCTGGATACCAATCAGAACGGTGAATTCAATCCACGTAAGATTTTCGGTTCCCGTTCCGACCTGGACCACATTTACAACACACCGAGAGCCTGGTTTATGGCCAGATATCTCTGCCCTACCCGCTACAAATGGGAAGGTCCGGATGCAGACTTTACGCCGGAAAGTGACAACATTCCCTGGTCGCTGGTACCGGAAGCCAAGGTTACCGTAGAAGACTTCAAGTATATTCTGTCTTCCCACTATCAGGGCACCGATTACGACCCGTACATCAACCGGAATACCGGTAAACGAGGAATGTATCGTTCCATCGGAATCAACCGTACCGGCATCACCAGTATCTGTCAGATTCGTTCCAACGTACCGGACCCGATCAAGGGTATCGAGTGGATTATCTTCGGTTCCGCTACATTCTCCGCTGCCTTACCGGTTTACACCAACGTCAGCAAGATGCCGAAATATCTCAGCGATGTTACGATGGACGCCACAACGGATAACTTCTATTGGGCCAGCCGGTATATCGGTGCCCTGGCAGATCCGATTTATTCTTCCGCATTCCAGTTAATCTCCCGTTATCATTCGACGATTGCCAACCAATCCAGAGAAATCATCCGTAAGTACGATCAGAAGATGATTAAGGAAAACAATTTTACGCTGATGGAAGAGGCAAACGAACAACTGGCAGCCATGGCAAAGAAAGAAACCCAGAAAGCCTTAAACAAGGTACTCTTTGAAGCCAGTACCAAAATGAAAAACGGATTCAACATGCAGGATAACTAAGCATAAGAAAAGGAAGTTGTGAAACCACAACTTCCGTTTTTTTTATCCCTTTAATCCGCCGCGTGCTACACCGTTGACAATGTACTTCCGGGCAACCAGGAAGACGATAATCATTGGTAAGACTACTACCGTGGCAGCCGCCATCATACGTTCGTTCTTTGCGCCACCCTCGGAAATAAACGCGTACAACCCGAATGGTAAGGTACGTACTTCCTTGGAGTTTGTCGCAATCATCGGCCACATGAAGGAGTTCCATGTTGCGATGGCATTCAGCAGCATAATCGTAACCAGAGACGGTTTTGACATCGGAACCATAACTCTCCACAAGTACTTCCAGTCGGAGCATCCGTCAACCTTGGCAGCCTGATACAGAGATTCCGGAATGGAATCAAAGAATCCCTTCAGGATATAGGTATAGAAGATACTCGTCGTAAACGGAAGAATCAATGCCCATTTCGTATCATGCAAATGCCATCCGACAATTGTACGATAGTTGGTGATGACAAGCATTTCAAACGGAACCATCATCAATGCCAGTAAGCAGGAGAAAATCAGATTTCTTCCCGGGAAACGCAATCTGGAGAATGCGAATGCCGTTAAGATTGTCGTTACACCGCACAATACCACGCAGGCAATCATCATTTCCACAGAGTTGATGAAATACGTTACGAACGGAGCCGTCTGGAACGCAAACTTGAAGTTATCCAGGTTTGTGAAACTGTTCGGTAACATGGTAGGTGGCATCTGAACGATTTCCGTACCTGTCTTGAAGGCACCGGTAATCATCCAGTAGAACGGGAAAATCATAATCAATGCGCCAAAGAATAGTACCAGGTATAGAAGTACAGTACTGAATTTAATCTTTTTCATTCTCATTACCTCCCCTAGTTACTCAATTTCTTTTCCACAAAGGACTTCAGCATATTCACTACGAAGATTACCCCGAACAGCATCAGGGCAGCCGCAGCAGCCAGACCATACTTGGCAGGTGTCAATACACGGAATTCATAGTAAATATAGTAAACAACGGTAAACAGGTTATAGGCAATACCCGGACCTGCAAACAACGGGAACAATTCGTTGTATACCTTGAAACAACTGATACAGTTTACTGTCAGTACCAAAAAGATCGTCGGTGCCAACAGAGGAATGGTAATCCGGAAGAAAATACGCAACGGTTTTGCGCCGTCTACTTTCGCAGCCGTGTAATACATCGGGTCAATGTTCTGTAATCCGGAAACCAGCAGAATGATGGTAAACGGAAGAATTGCCCAGATACCGTATACGCACAATGCGCTGAAGTTGGAAGCCGTAGCTCCTAACCAGTCAATCGCAGGTACGCCAAACAAGGACAATACATAGTTGATGACACCTTGTTTGTAGTTAAACATAAATCTCCAGGCCAGACCTACCGCAGTTACGGAAGTAACCATCGGTAAGAAATAAGCCGTCTGTAACAATGCCTGGAACTTCTTGATGGAGTTCAGAAGCGTTGCGATGACAACCGCCAGACACGTAGAAATCGGAATAACGACAGCTACGTATTTTAACGTATTGCCCATTGCCTGACGGAAATACTGGTCTTCGATAACCGTTTTGAAGTTACCGAAACCGTAACCGGTAAAATCACCGGTCAGATACTTGTAGTTTTCCATCAAAGACATTTTTACGACGTTAACAATCGGATACAATGTAAAAATCGTTACACCGACAATAAACGGTGCCAGATACAGAAATGGCTTTACTTTTTCAAAGAAACGGCTTTTCATAGATAGCGTTCTCCGGTTTCTCTGTCAAACACAAACACGCCGGTATCCTTGAAGCCAATTCCGATTTCCTGTCCGCTCTTCAACGTCAGTTTTGCGTCCATGTATGCACGGACTTCCATATTGCCTAATTTAATAGAAGTAATCTTTTCTTTACCCATAACACTCGTCATAATGACGGTTCCCTTCAGGGAAGCTTCCGGGTTATATTCTGCACTTTCCGCACGGAATGACAAATATACTTCCTTACCTTCCGGTAAATCAATCTTCACACCGGATGGCAGATTTGCGTCCGTAACGTATACTTCACCGTTTCTTACGACACCTTCCATTTTGTTAATCGGAGGATTTCCTAAGAAGTCGGCGGTAAAGCAGTTCGCAGGAGAATCGTATAATACCTGTGGTTCATCAAATTGTTGTAAGAAACCGTCTTTCATCAGGATGATGTGATCGGAAATACTCATTGCTTCTTCCTGGTCATGTGTTACGAAAATAGCCGTAACTTTTGTTTCCTGCTGAATACGACGGATTTCTTCACGCATTTCAATACGTAAACGAGCATCCAGGTTACTCAAAGGTTCATCCAGTAACAACAATCTCGGTTGTTTTACCAAAGCACGAGCAATGGCTACACGTTGCTGCTGACCACCGGACAATTGTCCCGGCTTACGATCCAGCAACATATCCACGTGAACCAGTTTTGCCATTTCGGTTGCTCTTGCAATCCGTTCTGCCTTCGGAACTTTCTTGATTTCCAACGGGAAGCAGATGTTTTCCAGAACGGTCATATGAGGATACAACGCATAGTTCTGGAATACCAGACCGATACCTCTCTGATCGGAAGGCATCTCCGTTACGTCATCGTCATCAAAGTAAATCTTTCCTTCTGTCGGAATCAGAATACCTGACAACATGTTCAGCATCGTACTCTTACCGCATCCGGAAGGTCCCAGCAAGGTAACCAGTTCACCGGACTCGATAACAGCACTGAAGTTGTTAACTGCCTTTGTGTCTTTGTTAAACTGTTTTGTGATATTCTCCAAACGAACTCTCATAAATTTTTCTCCCTATCTATTTAATAAGTTCTTCCAATACTGATCCATCTACATCTTCCATTGTCATACCCATCATTCTTGCCATCGTAGGTGCTTCATCCATCATAGATGCTCGTTCAATGACAAGACCCGGCACAACATTCGGCCCGCAGGCAATAAATGTAGTGGTTTCTTCTCTCCACGGCAGATGCCCGTGACTCGCTTTACTTGAATGCCATCCTTTCGGAAGATGCTTTTCAAAGATATCGGTACCAATCATATCCGCAGAGAAACTCATAGGCTCTTTCCCTTCGATGACAAAATCCAAAGGGCCAACCAGACCGAACTTTTCTTCTGCTTCTTCTTTGGTAAACAAGTATCCGATATTGTATTGCGGGTCATCCATCAACCCTTTCAAGAAGTTATGTACTTTTTCTTTCATTGCCGTATCTTCCGGATTCTTTAACTGAACCCAGGCAGACAACGATACGGAATGACAGTAGGCATCCCAGTCAATAATCTTACCGTTCTCATCCGTACGAATGAATCCTGCATTTTTCAACAGAACGTTCATATTCAGATTCATCGTAATATCCTGTTGACCGTGATCGCCCATAATCACAAAATTCGTATGTTCTAAATCACCGTATCTGCGGATACTTTCCAGAAGTACCTCAAATTCGTGATTGTGTTTTCTAAGTTGTTCGTATGATTCATCGGAATACACGCCATACGTATGTTTCGCGGTATCCAGATCACACATTTTGACAAACATAACATCCGGCTGTCCGTAATCACGGATAACATCCGGTGCCAGTGCCATCGTAAATTCATCCAAACTTCTACCTGCCCCCATCAGATATCTACCGTATTTCCAATAGTATCTGTCTAACAATTCCTTAGAAGCATTGTCCACCAGGAATTGTCCCGGGTCATCTCCCATATACCCGATAGGAACAATCATCGGCATATTCAAATCAATGTCCGCCCCGCCGGATACCGGCCAGCTTAAAGAACACGTTGAATAGCCTGCCTTCTTTGCGTAATCGAAAATTGTCGGACATTTGATATCTGATCGCTGGTTGTACCATTCCGCATTCGGATTTTCCATTTCCAGCTTAGCATTATGGGGAACACCGTGTTTTTTCACGGTGTTCCCTGTAATGATTGAACAATGACAAGGGTAAGTAAAACTAGGATAAACCGTCTCGATGTGCTTCACATAGGAACCACGATCGAATACATATTTAAAGCCGGACATTGTTTTCATATACTCAATGTCTTTGGTGCATAACGCATCAATCATAAATACAAACAGTTTATTCCTCGGCATTGTCTGAAATTCCCTTCTAAAACTGATTATTCAGCTAATGCAGCATTAGATGTAGCGATAGCCTGAGTCAATACTTCAGTAATATCTGAACCTGTACCAACCTGCTTCATCAATGCGCGTAATGCGTTCTGAACGTTGTTAACGCCGGTAGCATTCGGTAAACCGTAAGAGTATGAGCTCTGTTCAGCAACAGCTGCCAATGCGATGTTGCCTGCCAGGTATTCCTGGTATTCAGGAGTAGCCTGGATATCAGCATACGGTGCAGATGCAGAGTAATCGATTACATACTTTGTGCAGTTCTTTGTGAAGTAGATAATGAAATCAGCAACGGATTGATCGTGACCAGCCTGATCCTTCTTGAAACCGATGAAGAAACGAGACCAAGAAATTGCATATGGCTTTCCGCCTTCTGTCTGAGGCATTGGTGCACATGCCAATTCGTTACCTTCCGGCAACTTAACGTAGTTCAAACCTGCGCAAGAACCGATGTAAGAAGCCAATACAGCAGCGCCCATATCAGATGAGTTGTAATCGCCGGCTGTCGGAGCTACCTGGAAGTAACCTGCCAAGCAAGCTTCCTGCCACCACTTCAGGAATTCAACGAACTTAGGATCGTTCCATTGATCAACCTTCTTGTCAGCGCTTACGAAGTCGATACCGTTCTGTTCCATGAATGCAGTAGCAACTGCAGACAAGTCGTCAGCACAGAAACCGCAGACCTTACCGTCAGTACCTTCGTAGATCGTCTTAGCGTTGTTGTACAGTTCATCCCATGTTGTAGGAGCTGTCAAACCGAATTGATCATACATTGTCTTGTTGTAGAAGAATACAGGTGCAGTAGCTGTTACAGCCAAACCATACAAACCGCCGTTAGGGAAGTCTGTAGATGCAGCATAGAAACCTTCACCAACACGTGTCTTATATTCTTCAACGTCGATGTAGTTTGCAAAATCAATAATTAAATCAGCAGATGCATAGTCAGATGCAGCAGCAGCCTGCAACATAACGATGTCCGGTCCTGTTCCGTTAGCAGCAGCTTCATAAACCTTTGCTTCGAAACCATCCAATGGCTGATACAATTCTGTTACATGAACCTTGTCTTGGGATTCATTGAAAGAGTTGCAGATAGCCTGCAAATTTTCCAAGTCATGTTCCGTAAATGTGTGCCAAAGGGTCAATTCAACAGTTTCGGTTGGTTCATCTGTTTTTTGTTCGTTTCCGCCACAACCAAACAAAGTTACCAGCATCGTAACTGCCAGAACTAATTTTAGAAGTTTTTTCATATTTTTTCCTCCTCATGAATTCTTCTATGCATGTATTATAACAACTTTCATGTGTCGTTACCACCGTATGACTGAAGTTTCGTTCGTTTTTTTACCTTATTCTTACCGAATGTCCGCAAATATAAAACAAATGTATTTAAATTGTCAAAGTTGTGAAAAAATACAAAAAGAAAAAAACTGCAGAAACAGTTTCATCTTGTTAACGTAATCGGCTGTAATACCATCTGTTTTACCGGTTTCAGCCGGCACTCCATCAAAACGGACACCGGTTCGGTTTTGTTTTGGTCGTATACCAGTTGCATGACCGCAATATGCCACCCGGTATTCCGAAGAATCTCCTTTAATTCTTCCAGCCGGCTTGCCCGGTGTACCAGATACCAGCGGACGGTCGGCTTTGCCAGCCGTCTTGCATGTTCACACAACTGCCGGAAATCCAGTTCAATTTCATGACGTGCCAGATTCATATACGGATTGAGATTCGTGTTGTCGGATACCGGAAAATACGGCGGATTGGAAAGAATGACGTCGACCGGATCCAGACACGTGTTCTGAATTTTTTCCGCATACAGTTCATATTCGGTAATCTGGTTTCGTTTCAGATTTTCCTCTGCCAGTTCAATAGCTTCCGGAAAAATATCCACACCAATCAGTTTCCGATACGGAAATCTTGACGCATACAACAGTAAGGCTCCGTTATTCGTGCCGATATCCAGAACCGTTTCCCCTTCGAATACCTTCAGAAACATTCCCAGCAAATACGTATCGGTATTCACCCGGAACATATCATCACGCTGATACAGCCAGATATCCGTACCGTGAAGGTAATTGTTCATCCGGTTCATTCTTCCTCTTCCTTCGCAAAATGCAGACGCAGATCGGCGCTGCCGGTACTGAGAATCAGAATCGGGCAGTCATCCCGTTGTACCGTACCGCAGTCCACCTGCTCGTTATTGATAAAAATATGCCCTTTTACCGTGGAAACCGCGAAAGAATACGCAGACAACGGTTGATTCCATTTCGCGTTCAGGGAACCGCTTGCCGTGTTCAGGGAAGAAACCTTCGCATTTACATTCTCCATATACACGTTTCCCCCGGTCGTATTCACTGTCAGAGTATTCGTAACTTCCACATTGTGTAACGATACGAATCCCTCTTTGGATGACACCGTCAGGTCGGCCACCCGTACCTGTTCCATATCAAAATAGCCGCTTTCGGTTTCGTTTACAACAATCACATTCGACTGCTTCGGCAGATAAATCCGGATGACTTCCGTCTGACTCGGTAAAAACTGCGGGGAATACTGTAAACTTTCCGCTTCCAGTTCCATAATGCCGTCATTGATGGTATAGTGGAACGTTTTTTTATCCGTTTCCGGCTGATAAATAACCCGGATGTACTGGCTGTCACTTTTGGAAATCTTTACGTTGACGTTCACGCCTTTCAGATGAATTTCCTTTACGCTGTTCACCGGTAATTCCTGATATACCTCCAGCATCGTTGTGCTGTCAATGACTTCCACCGTCGGTGTCATTCCCTTTGAGCTTGTCCAGTATCCTGCCGCAAATGCACACACGGAAAGCACAACAAGGACAAGTATAATTCTTACGGTTTTCATGTGCGCACCTCCTTACTGTTAATCCAGCGGATTCAATGAAAAATTATTCTCCGTACCGAACCGGCATAAAAACTCTGCCAGCAGTTCGATACAATCTTCGATATCGCGGTAATCACCGACTTCATCGGGACTGTGCATATACCGTAACGGCAGAGATACCAAAGCTACCGGTACCCCCTTGTTTGTGTAAAACATCTTATCCGCATCCGTTCCCGTACCACGTGAAGCCACTTCCCACTGGTAAGACATATTCAGTTCCTTGGCGGTTTCTTCCAGTTTTTCATTCAGTTTCGGATTGACAATCGGTGCCTCACACAACACCGGTCCTTTCCCCAGTTCCACATTTCCCATATGCGAATCGGTATACGGATAATCATAGGTATACGTTACGTCAACCGCGATTGCACAGACCGGATGGAACGTTGCCGCACAACTGTAAGCCCCGCGCATCGTCGTTTCTTCACCAACCGTGCAGGATGCTACCGCACCGATCGTGCATCCTTTTTGTTTAGCCATCCGCAATGCTTCCGTCACAATGAACGCTCCGGTACGGTTATCCATTGCCCTTGCACTCAGTCTGCCGTTTTTTAACTCCCGGTAATCCGTATCAAACGTAATCCGGTCACCGACTTTTACATAAGACATTGCTTCTATTTTGGACATTGCCCCGATATCAACCCATAAATCGGAACATTCCACTTTCTTTCCCATTAAATCCGATGCACTTCCGACGGCACCGTATACAATACTATCCCCGGAATAAATCCGTACTTTCTGTCCCAGATACTGTTGCGGGCGAATCCCGCCAACCGGTGCGACATATACGTACCCTTCTGCAGAAAAACCGGAAACCATCATTCCGATTTCATCGATATGTCCGCTCAGCAATACCGATACCGGCTTTTCCGGATTCAGACGTCCGTATACATTCCCCGTGGTATCCGTCGTACACTCGTCACAGAAATCTGTCATATAATCTTTCATTTTCTTTGTCAGAGGCATTTCCCGTCCGCTGACGGATTGCGT
>JABUSI010000214.1 GCA_021442745.1 Erysipelotrichaceae bacterium
TGCAGTAAAAGACCAGCTGAAAGCGTTGTTCCCGGATGCCGTAGTCGTGGAAACGATGTTTGAAGCGTTGGATCTGGCGCACAGAAACGCTGTTTCCGGTGATGTTGTTCTGTTAAGCCCTGCATGTGCAAGCTGGGACCAGTTCCCGAATTATGAAGTCCGAGGCAGACAATTCAAGGAAGTCGTTCGTTCTTACAAGAAGTAATCGAAAGATTGCTTCTTTTTTATTTACATTTATAAAGTGTTTCGATATAATGATACGGTACGATTGCTGCCGTATAGTCTTTTAGTGCGCAACCGTATGCTGTAAGAAATGTGAGGATGATTAAAGTGGATGAAGCAGCAAATAACAGTTTACAATATGCACTTCTGATGAGAGTGAATATGCTTCGTCGCGAAGGATTACCTCGACTGAGCGTTGATGAATTGTCAAAGGCGCTGACACAGGGAAAATGGAAGGACGGAATTCCTTCACATACCAGTATTGCCGTCGGTGACATCATGGCTATTACAGCAGATGATGTAGTGAATACATTGACGCGGCTGGCTTTAACGGAAAGTTCAGAACTGCGAATCAATGAATTTGATGATTTAATGGGAGGAAAAGAAGATGAATAAGAGCGGAAAACCACGCCTGGCAGTCTTTAGCGTAACCATTGTATTATTGGCTGCGTTTGTGATTGCATTTGCCAGCCCGATAACCAAGGGAATGAACCTGGGTCTGGACTTGCAGGGCGGATTTGAAATTGCATATGAAGTTGCACCTTTGGAAGAAGGTCACGAATTACCGGAAATGTCCGTTGTTGTGGCTAGCATTCAGAAGCGTATCAACGTACTGGGTGTCAGTGAACCGGAAATCGTCATCGAAGGCGACAATCGTTTGCGTGTACAATTAGCCGGTGTAACAAATCAGGATGAAGCGAGAGATATTATCTCCAGTACCGCAAATCTGACGTTCCGTGATGCGAACGACAATCAATTGATGGATGCAAGCGTTCTGACGGAAGGCGGCGCATCACTCGGATATGAAGACGGTTTACCGGTAGTATCTTTGAAAATCAAGGATCAGGATACATTCTATAACGTAACCAAGGAATTGGCATCTCAGAGTAATAACCTGATGGTTGTATGGCTGGATTTCGATCCGGAAACTGACAGTTATGCTCAGGAAGCTGCCAAAGCACAGGCAGGACAGGACCCTGCGTACATTTCCGCAGCTACCGTTAGCTCCGGAATCAATGGCGATGCCATCATCAAAGGTAACTTTACGGAAGAAGAAGCACGGACTCTGGCAAGTCTGATCAATTCCGGTTCTTTACCTGTTAAACTGACAGAAATCTACTCTAACGTAGTCAGTGCCGAACTGGGTGTAACAGCCTATGATCAGACAATGTTTGCCGGTGCAATCGGTATTGCACTTGTCATGTTGTTTATGGCTGTCATGTATCGGTTCCCTGGTATCGTATCCGCAGCCGTATTACCTGTATATGTTCTGGTTGTATTAGGTATTTATGATTTAATGGGCGGTGTATTTACTTTGTCCGGTATCGCTGCACTGGTACTTGGTGTAGGTATGACCGTAGACTCCAATATCATCACATATGAAAGAATCAAGGAAGAACTGTATCTGGGAAGAAACGTACAGACAGCAGTTATCAATGGTCAGAAGACGTCTTTCTGGACAATCTTCGATGCGCAATTGACAACGTTCATTGCGGCATTCGTAATGTATATTTTCGGTACCGGTTCCGTAAAGGGATTTGCGACCATGTTGATGGTAACTTTGTTCTGTACCGCTTTTGTAAGTATCTTACTGGTACATTTCTTAATGCGTACGATTACAGCAACCGGTTTGCTGGATAACAAGAAAGCATGGTTTGGTGTAAAAGAAAGCGAAATTCCGAACTTACAGAAAGGTGAAAACAAGATTCATGAAAATCCGTATCGGAAAATTGATTTTGTACATGTTTCCAGAAAGTTTGTCGCATTCTCCTGTGCAGTTGCCGTAGTGGCAGTCGCATTGGTTGGCGTTCGTGCAGCATCCGGAAAAGAAGGTTTGAATTTAGGTATTGACTTCTCCAGTGGTACGAAGATTACCGTTGTTGCAGATACTACACTGAACACAAACGAAGTAAACGATACATTTGTATCATTGGGATACACACCTAGCAAGATTCAGCTTGCCGGTGACAACAACACCAATGCAACCGTTATTATGAAAGAAGCCATTGATCAGGATAGTCTGGAAACGCTGAAAGCAAATCTGAAGGAAATTTACGGTCACGAAGCAAGTGATTCCGTAGTTACACCGATTGTCGGTAAGGATTTGGTAAAGAACGCATTCTATCTGACGATTCTGGCCTGGGTAGCCATGTTGGTTTACATTTCCATCCGGTTCCAGTGGGATTATGCGGTCGGTTGTATCGTAGCATTGGTACACGACGTACTGCTGGTATTTGCGGTATTCGTAATCTTCAATCATGAAATCAACACCGATTTGATTTCCGTATTCCTGGCAATCATCGGTTATTCTATCAACAACTCAATCGTTGTATTTGACCATATCCGTAACCGTATGACAGCAAATAAGAACAGAAAGCTGAATGCCGGCGAATTGAAGACACTGGTAAATGAAGCTCTGGCTGATACGTTTACTCGTTCCATTTACTCAACCGTGACTACTTTATTGCCGATTATTGCATTGTTACTGGCAGGTAGCAATTCTATCTTTACATTTAACTTTGCAATGCTGGCAGGGTTGCTGTTCGGTGCATATTCTTCCTTGTTTATTGCTGCGCAGGTTTGGTATCAATTGCGTTTAACCGTGAAACCGAAAGCAAAAGCAAAGAAGAAATCCCGCAAGAAAGAAGAACTGGAAGAGTTCGTAATTCCGGGAATCAACGATATTCGTTAATAATTAACTCCTTTTGCATCACGCGAAAGGAGTTTTTCTATTTCTTACGATTTTTTAAAAAGTAGGTAACAACAGGCATTTTTAATTGCATTTTGACTTGTAAGTGTTAAAATATAGAATGTTAGAAAGCGGAGGTATACAACATGAAAAACAAAAAGGCCTTAGCAGACGCATTGGTAGCTAAGTTAGGCATTTCTAAAAAGGATGCTGTTGTTGCTGTAGAAACAGTATTCGAAGAAATCAAGACAGCTTTGAAGGAAGATGACTCTGTGGAAGTCAGCGGATTCGGTAAATTCTCTGTAAAGCACAAAGAAGCTCGTACAGGTATCAATCCTGCTACAAAGGAATCCATGACAATTCCTGCAAAGAATGTTCCTACATTCAAGCCATCTAAGACATTCAAGGACAGCTTATAAGATTTGGAGTAAAAAATGGACATTATTCTGTATTTTGCAGCTGCGGCAATTGTTTTAGTATCTCAATTGTGGGTCAAATCAGCATATGCGAAATATTCTGAAATTCCGACCGAACGGAATTATACCGGTGCTCAGGTAGCACGGATGATTCTGGAACGTAACGGGCTGTATGACGTCAAAGTTCAGCAGGTAAGCGGATCCTTATCCGATCATTACAATCCGAAAAACCGGACCGTAAACTTATCCGCTGAGGTATATAACGGAACTTCCGTTGCTGCCGTCAGTATCAGTTCACACGAATGCGGACATGCGATTCAGCATGCAACGCAATATGCCGGAATCAAAGCAAGAGATGCCATTTTGCCGGTAGCACAGATTTCGAGTACGTTAGGATGGACCGTATTGATGATCGGTTTGTTTATGGGCGTAGGTTCTGCAACCGGAGGAGTATTGTTTACCATCGGTTTGGTAATGCTGCTGGTTATTGTTGCTTTCCAGGTAATCACTTTACCGGTAGAGTTCAATGCCAGTTCCAGAGCGTTACGGATTCTTGATGAATACGGGATTGTTGATGAAGATGAATCTTCAATGGCAAAATCAATGCTGACAGCTGCTGCATTAACATATGTGGCATCTCTGGCATCCACCGTATTGAACGTAGTTCGAATTCTGGCCGCGACAAATCGAAGAAGATAAAACAGTTTGGAAACAAACTGTTTTTTTGTTATGATGGATAAGGAAAGCAGGGATTGTACGTGTCAGAACTGGAACGGTATTACAATAAATTCAATGAAGAAAAACGATTGACATCGCGTCATGGTCAGGTTGAATTTCAGACAACGATAACATATATTCAGAAAATACTGGATTGTTATGAGAATCCGAAGATTCTTGATGTCGGTGCCGGGACGGGACGATACAGTGTGTATTTTTCTTCTCTGGGATATGATGTAACGGCAGTAGAGCTGGTTAAAAGTAATCTTGGGGTACTGAAAGCGAAAAGGAGTTCCGTAAAGGCTTATCAGGGTAATGCTTTGGATTTGTCCCGGTTCGCGGATCAATCTTTTGATGTAGTTTTATTGCTGGGGCCGATGTATCATCTTATGATGACGGAAGAACAGGTACGGGCAATGAATGAAGCGAAGCGGGTACTGAAACCGGAAGGCAGGATTTTTGCGGCATATATCATGAACGAGTTTGCGATGATTACACACGCGTTTAAGGAAAAAAGGTATCTGGAAAGCGTACGGTCCGGGAAGATTGACGAATCGTTCCATACCCGGACGACGGAAGAAGACCTGTATCATTACGTTCGTTTGGAAGACATTGATGAAATCAATCGTCAGGCAGGTGTCACCCGTATAAAGATTATCGCTCAGGATGGTGCTGCCAATTATATCCGTCCGTTCTTAAAGGAAATGGATGATGAATTGTTTTCCGGTTTTTTGAAATATCATTTATCAACCTGTGAACGTCCGGATTTGCTGGGGGCTTCCGGTCATCTTCTGGATTGCGTGAAGAAACCTGAATAACCGATAGAATCGATGATTTCGTTATTTACAAAAACAAAAGTCTGTGGTAAAATACCCACGTTGTATGTCCTGTGCGACTACAACCGCTCAAAACAGGGTAGAAAGAATTCGAAAGAATCTCCTGCTATGGCGAGTCTAAGAAATAGATGAGGAGGTGCAAGGATGTACGCAGTAATTGAAACAGGTGGAAAGCAAGTTCGTTGCTCAGTAGGCGAATCAATTTTCGTTGAAAAGCTGAATGTTGAAGCTGGTGAAACAGTTGTTTTCGACAAGGTAGTTGTTGTATCTGATAAGACAACTAAGATTGGAACACCTTATGTAGACGGTGCTAAGGTAACCGCTAAGGTTGAAAAGCAAGGAAAAGCTAAGAAAATCTTGATCTTCAAGTATAAAGCTAAAAAAGGCTCAACAAGAAGAAAACAAGGTCATCGTCAACCATATACAAAGTTAACAATCGAAAGCATTGAGGCTTAATTATGGTTAAGGTCCATGTTACATTGCATAACGGATCCATCCAATCTTTGCGTATACAAGGTCACGCAGACAGCGCACCGTATGGTCAGGATTTGGTTTGTGCCGGAACGAGTGCAGTGGCAATTGGATTGTTAAACGCATTAAATGAGTTGGCTGAAGGATGCTGTGATCTGGAAATGAATCAAAGCATTCAAGTTACAGTGAATCAATCAACCGAAACGGTACAGAATGTGCTGCAATGCGGATTGATTCAGTTACAAACCTTGGAAGATCAGTATTCCAAGTTTATTCAAATTAAAAAACAGGAGGTGTAACCTATGAAGTTTGTATTAAATTTACAATATTTTGCTTCTAAAAAAGGTGTAGGTTCTACTAAAAACGGTCGTGATTCTCAATCTAAGCGTCTTGGCGCTAAGAGAGCTGATGGACAATTCACAAAGACTGGTATGATTATCTACCGTCAACGTGGAACAAAAGTTCATCCTGGTGTAAACGTTGGACGCGGCGGTGACGATACATTGTTTGCATTGGCTGACGGTATCGTTAAGTTTGAACGTGTTGGAAAAGACAAAAAGCAAGTTTCTGTATATCCACAAGCTTAACAAGCAATCCCCTGCGGTCAGCAGGGGTATTTTTTTCTAAAAAGGAGGATTGCGATGTTTATTGATCAGGTCAAAGTGCATCTGAAAGCGGGAAATGGCGGAAACGGTCTGGTAGCATTTCGTAGAGAAGCTCATGTACCGTTGGGTGGTCCGTTTGGAGGAGATGGCGGTCGCGGCGGCGACATTATATTTGAAGTAGATACTAATAAAAGTACTTTGCTGGATTTACGATATAACCGTCTGATTAAAGCGGGAAACGGTGAAAACGGAAAAACCAAGAGAATGCACGGAGCGGATGGTGCCGATGTGTATATCCGGGTTCCGCTGGGAACCGTCGTAAAGAACGATGAGACCGGTGCGGTCATTGCCGATTTGAAAACACCGAATCAACGTGCAATCGTTGCCCAGGGCGGCAAAGGCGGAAGAGGGAATTATCACTTCAAGACATCGCGTAATCCGGCTCCGGAATATGCGGAAAAGGGTGTGGAAGGTGCGGACCTTACCGTACATATTGAATTGAAGTTATTGGCGGATGTTGGTCTGGTCGGATTCCCGTCAGTAGGAAAATCCACGTTGTTGTCTGTTGTTACGGCGGCCAAGCCGGAAATCGCTGAATACCATTTCACTACACTGGTTCCTAATCTTGGTGTTGTCAGAGTTCCGGACGGCAGATCCTTTGTAATGGCAGATTTGCCGGGATTAATTAACGGAGCCAGTGAAGGAAAAGGTTTAGGAATACAATTCCTGCGGCATATTGAACGCTGTCGTGTTATTATGCATGTAGTGGATATGGGAGCCGTTGACGGAAGAGATCCTTTGCAGGATTATGAAGATATCAACAAAGAACTGGAAAGCTATCATTATCGCCTGATGGAACGACCGCAGATTGTGATTGCCAATAAGATGGATATGGAAGGTGCCGAAGAAAATCTTAAAAGATTCAGGGAAAAGTATCCGGACGTATCCGTTCATCCGGCATGCACGATTATCAATGAAGGACTGTCCAAAGCACTGTATGAAGCAGCGGACTTGCTGGAAGTGACACCGGAATTTCCGATTCATGAACAGGAAGCCAAAGGAGTCTTATATACGTTTACTCCGAAGGAAGCAGACTTTACCGTTGTCAATAACGGTAATGGCAAGTGGACACTGCAAGGTCCTAAAATTGACAGATTGTTCGAACAGACCGATTTCGAATCAGAAGAATCCGTTATCCGGTTTGGCAGTAAGCTGCATGAACTGGGAGTCGATGAAGCATTAATGGAAAAAGGATGCCGGTATGGCGATTATGTAGCAATCCGAGATTTTGAATTCGTATTTGAAGAATAGTAATCCATAGATTACGTTTGTTGGGGAGACAGAGTATGAATCATCAGGAATTATGGGAACAATTTACAAAAGAACGGAATATTTCAGCAGAGACGTATGTTGCATGGGCTTTCCCATACAGAACCGGTGCATTGGCGGAACTGGTATGGAAAGGTGTAAAAACGGCTTTTGCACAGCCATATCCGTTGTACGAAGTGAAACGGAAACCTTTACCTCAAGCCGGTAACTACAGTGTGATTCTGGATGAAAACGAAGAAGCCCTGTGTATCGTTCAAACCATAAAAGTATCGGTACTGCCTTTTGAACAGGTCAGTACGGAGCATGCTCGTAACGAAGGTGAGGGTGACGGCTCCATTGCCTATTGGAAAATGGTACATGAACAGCTTTTTCAAAAGGAAATGAAGGATTACGGACTGACGTTTTCCGAAAAGACCGATGTGGTGTGTGAAGAATTTGAAGTTGTTTACAGGAAAGGTGAAGACGAAGCGTATAAGAAAGAGAAGGATCGTTTGCGCAGATATGCCGGAACGACTTCAATTTCCGACCGGCGTAACGAAATCGGTTACAGAATGTATGAACGGATTCAGACAATGCCGCAATGGCAAAATGCGAAAACCATTGGTCTGTTTTACGGTACCGCAACGGAACCGGATACAACATATATGATGCAACAGGCATGGAGTCAGGGAAAAACCGTATGTCTTCCGTATTGTATCAGCATGAAAGATATGGAATATGCACCGATTGCTTCCATGGATGAATTACAAGTCGGATTGTTTGGAATTCCGGAACCGAAGAATCGTCCGGAATGTGCACCGGATGTGGATCTCTGGATTATTCCGTGCGTCATGGCGGATAAAAAAGGATACCGGCTGGGTCATGGTATGGGCTTTTACGACCGGTTCTTACATAAAACGTCTAAGCCGAAAATTATATTATGCCCGGAATGCTATCTGGTCGATTCCATCTTGCATGAACCCTGGGATATCCGCTGTGACGCTGTTGTCAGTGAAACGGATATCTACTGGATGTAATGTATGGTATAATTCCATAGGGTGATTGTCATGATTGCGTTTGTAAGAGGAACCGTATATGCGTTCGGAACGGATTATGTGATTTTGGATGTCGGCGGCGTAGGATATCGTGTTTATTTTAACCATTCCAAACCGATTTCTCTGGGGCAGCAACTGATGTTGTTTACGTACCAGCAGATTCGGGAAGATGCTCACGTTTTGTTTGGTTTTTTGTCTAATCAGGAACTGGAATTATTTGAAAAACTGATTTCCGTCAAGGGTCTCGGTCCGAAAACGGCATTGGGTATATTGACGGCAGCAAATTATGAACAGGTAATTCTGGCTATTGAAAAGGGTGAAGTATCGTTTTTGAAACAAATGCCGGGAATCGGCGCAAAAACCGCTTCACAGATTATTCTGGACCTGAAAGGCAAACTGGTACACGACCAGCCGGTATCTTCTGACGTTGCGTTACCGCACGATGTTGAAGATGCCATTGATGCGCTGAAGGCTCTCGGTTATAAACAACAGGAAATCAACGGTATCGTGAAATCACTGAAAGAAGCGAACCTTCCAAGTACCGATGCTTATATAAAGTATGGATTACAATTAATGATGAAACGTAAAGGAGGATAATCATGGATGAACGTCTGATGTCTCAAAACGAACTGGCAATGGATGAGGAAGAAAGTTTACGTCCGCAAACCATTGATGAATATGTGGGACAGGAAAGTTTGAAAGAAAACCTGAAAGTGTTCATTCATGCTGCGCTACAGAGGAATGAAGCGCTGGATCATGTTTTACTGTATGGTCCTCCGGGATTGGGAAAAACAACAATGGCGTATATTCTTGCCAATGAAATGCACGGAAATATACGCACGGCAAGCGGTCCGTCAATTGAACGGAGCGGTGATCTGGCAGCAATTCTGTCATCTCTGGAAGCAGGGGACGTCCTGTTTATTGATGAAATTCACCGGATTCCGAAACAGGTAGAAGAAGTTTTGTATCCGGCAATGGAAGATTACTGCATCGACATCGTAGTCGGAAAAGACGCAACAACGCGTTCCATCCGACTGGATTTGCCTCCGTTTACCCTGGTAGGCGCAACAACACGGGCAGGAGATCTGACTTCTCCGCTGCGGGATCGGTTCGGTATTGTATCCAAACTGGAATACTATACGGTGGAAGAACTGGAACGGATAGTCAAACGGACGGCAAGGGTATTGTCTACAGAGATTGAACCGGATGCCGTCAACGAAATTGCCAAACGTTCCCGCGGAACGCCTCGTATTGCCAATCGTCTGTTCCGCAGAGTCCGTGATTTTGCACAGGTGCTGAATGACGGTGTCATTGACTTACAAATCGCGAATCTGGCATTGAATCGTCTGAAAGTCGATGCTATCGGTCTGGATGACGTGGACGTACGTTATCTGAAGGGAATTATCGAACGGTTCCATGGCGGTCCGGTCGGACTGGAGGCCATTGCCAGCAGCATCGGGGAAGAACCGATGACATTGGAAGATGTTTATGAACCGTATCTGTTACAGATTGGCTTTATCAACCGTACTGCCAGAGGAAGGGTAGTTACTCCTAAAGCATATGAACATCTGGGATTGTATGAGTTTCCTGAAGAGGAAGCACAGGGAAAACTGTTTTAAAGGATAAACAGAAGGGGGACTTACGAATGTCTCTCTTTTTTCTGTTGACGAGTGTGTTATACTTATTAGTACGTATGAGGGGCAGTGAGAATATGCGCATTTTAATTACTACCGGAGGCACGGGAGGACACATTTATCCTGCTGTCGCACTTGCAGATTTGATTCGTAAGAATGAACCGGACAGCGCTGTTTTATTTATAGGAAATAACGATCGGATGGAATCCAGGGAGATTCCGGCCAGAGGATATGATTTTTTCGGAATTGACGCAAAAGGGTTTAACGGGAATTCCGGTGATAAACTGAAATCCGTTTCTCTGATGAGCAAGTCTTACGGAATCTGCCGTCGGAAAATCAAAGAGTTTCGACCGGATATTATTGTCGGATTCGGCGGATACGTTACCGTGCCTGTCGTTATGGCGGGACGCAGACTGAATATTCCCGTAGTCATTCATGAACAGAACAGTATTCCGGGAATGGCAAACCGGTTTTTGCAGCGATTTGCGAAGAAAATCGTAACGTGTTATCCGGAAGCGAATCCGTATTTCCCTGAAAAGAAAACGTGTCTTCTGGGAAATCCACGGGCTTCCGTTGCCAAAACTGTGGAAAAAAACAGAGAAGTATTGTGTCAGTACGGACTGCAGCCGGAGAAGAAAACAATCTTTGTGGTTATGGGATCCTTAGGAAGCAGCAGTATCAATGACATTATGAAAAAAACGTTGCAGTCGTTACAGGATCCGGAAATCCAGGTGATTTATGTCACCGGAAGAGATGGATATGACGAGTTTATAAAAGACTTGAACGTTTCGGATACTATCCGGATTTTACCGTATTGCGACCAGCCGACACTGGTTGCGAATACCGATCTGACGATGTCCAGAGGCGGAGCTACGTCCGCTGCGGAAATTACCGCGCTGAAAGTTCCTTCCATCATCGTCCCGAGTCCGTATGTACCGAATAACCATCAGTTTCTGAATGCCAAGGCCATGCTGGATGCAGGATGTGCGTATCTTCTGGAAGAAAAAGATATGAGTGCAGAGACGGTTTTGTCGTTGTGGGACAAGTTGATTCACGATGAGGAAACGCTGGCTTCAATGGCTTTAAAATGCGCGTCTCTGGGATTTGAAAATGCAGCGGAGGACATACTTGCGTTACTGCACGAAGTTATAGGAGAATCAGTATGAATTTAGCGGAAAGATTACAACAATATGCCATAGTGGAACAGAATGTACCGTTTTCCAATATGACGACGTTCCGGATCGGGGGTGTCGTCGATTATGTAATTTATCCGAATGACGTGCTGGCACTGCAGGAAGTACTGGATGTAATCCGAAAAGAAGGAATGCCGGTAAAACTGATTGGAAAAGGCAGTAACATACTGTGTTCCGACCAACCGTTTCACGGTGCGGTAATTCGTCTGGACCGGACGCTTGCCAATCATTACTATCAGGACAATGAAGTACTGGCACAAGCCGGATGTTCCATTATTGCGTTATCGTATGATGCGATGAAACGCGGATTAAGCGGACTGGAGTTTGCCAGCGGCATTCCGGCAACGGTAGGCGGATGTACCTATATGAATGCCGGTGCATATAAGAGTTGCATGGCAGATATCATCAAAGAAGTCTATGTGTATCGTGACGGACAATTGTGCTGGATGAAACCGGAAGAATGTGCGTTTGCATACCGGACCAGTGTATTCCAGGAGCATAAGGACTGGGTAATCGTTGCTGTTCGAATCGGATTACAGCCGAAGGACAGCGAGGAAATCCGGACGCTGATGGAAAACAGAAAAGAACGCCGGATGGCTTCCCAACCACTGGAATATCCTTCTGCAGGAAGTGTATTCCGAAATCCTGAGAATGCATTTGCGTGGAAATATATCGATGAACTGGGATTGCGCGGGAAAACCGTAGGAGGAGCGCAGATATCTTCCAAGCATTCCAATTTCATTGTGAACGTGAATCATGCCAAAGCGGATGACGTCCTGGCACTGATGGAGGAAATTGATCAGAAAATGGAGGAACGTCATGGCTTCCGGATGATCAAGGAAGTGGAGCTCTTTAATTGGTAAACCGCCCGTCCATTGATGACAGTATCATCCATGAATACGATCCGTTTGATGAAAAACGAAAGAAACAACAGCAACGGAAACGTCGCAGAATTCAGCGGATTCATGTAACGGTTGCCAGAATTACGGCAATTGTGCTGACCATATGTGCGGTAACGGGAGTCTATTTCATGACGGAAGGCTCAAAAGTCCGTAGCATTCGGGTGAAGGGAAATACATTCTTCAAAGATGAAGAAATCATGGAACTGGCGAAAGTCGATTATTCCAGCAGATTTTATCTGTGCTGGAGTTTTATGCTGGAACAACGATTGAAAGCCAATCCGTTGATTGACGGAGTAACGGTTCGTCATGATACAAACCGTACCTTAACCATAACTGTGGAGGAAAAACCGTGTATCGGCTACTTCTGGGAAGAAGACGAACCGAAAATCCTGTGTAAGGACGGTACCGTGCTGAATATGTCATCACGGTATTACAGCGGTTTATCTTTGCTTCCGATGCTGGATTCTTCATTGGACAGAAAACTGCTGGTTGAGGCATTTCAGAACGTTACGTCACTGACCATTGCCAATATCTCGGAAGTATTTCCGTATGTAACGACGTACGACAAGAATATGTTCCGCGTTCTGATGGATGACGGAAACCAGGTGTTTGTGACCGTACAGACCGCGGTGGACCTGAATTACTATCTGGAAATTCAGCCGCAGCTGTTTCAACAGACCGGGGCTTGCATCGTTTTCTATACCATCACGGAAGACGGTCATACCCGAGACTGTGCCGAACTGGACAAGGAAGAACAGGAAGCTCTGCATCCTGCGGTTGATGAACCGGGTGAAGAACCGAATCCGGAAAACAAATAACATACAGGAGGTAATACCTCCTTTTTTGTCGGTTGTCCGACCGGTAAATTAGGTTGCTTGTATAAATTGATTTTGATATAATACAAAAATGAAACAAGGAGGATTTGCACATGGCACTTGAAAACAGTACTCATTTGGGAAGTATCAACGTATCAACGGAAGCAATTGCTTCTTTAGCTGGTGGAATCGTATCAGAATGCTATGGCGTCGTCGGAATGGCATCTCAGAAAATGCTGAAGGACGGCTTATTTGAACTGTTAAAGATGGAAAATTTCTCGAAGGGCGTTGTCGTTCGGGATGGTGAGAACGGGATGGTTCTGGACTTATATCTGGTTATCACTTATGGTGTGAAAATTACGCAGGTAGTAAGCGAAGTACAAAAGAAAGTAAAGTATTCTCTGGAAAAATCATTGGATGTTGAAATCGAAGCAATCAATGTCTTTGTCCAGGGTGTTCGGGTAATGGATTAGGGGAAAAACGTATGAAAGAATTAGATGGTGCGCTGTTTAAGTCCTTGTTGGCCAGCGGTATGAACAATCTTACCAATAACCATAAGGAAATCGATGCGCTTAACGTGTTCCCTGTTCCGGACGGAGATACGGGAACAAACATGAATATGACGTTTACTTCAGGGGTACAGGATGCCCTGAAAGTTAAGAGCGAATACGTAGGGGATATCGCCAAAGCATTGTCCAAGGGATTGCTGATGGGAGCCAGAGGAAACTCCGGTGTTATCCTGTCACAAATATTCCGCGGATTCTATCAATCCGTAGAAGGAAAAGCATCTCTGACGGCATTGGACTTAGCCGGTGCGTTTCTGCGTGGTTCGGAAGTTGCATATAAAGCTGTAATGCGTCCTGTGGAAGGAACGATTTTAACGGTAATCCGTGAATCGTCTTTCTATGCACACAACTTCGTATTACAGAACGAACAGGCTAGTATTGAAGAGTATATGGACGTTCTGGTAAAAGAAGCATTTGAGTCTTTGCAACGGACACCGGATCTTCTTCCGGTATTAAAGGAAGTCGGTGTTGTTGACAGTGGCGGAGCAGGCTTGCTGACGGTATTGCAAGGTTTCCAGAAGGCTTTGCTGGGAAACCCTGTACAGGCAGAGGAAGTAAAAGAAGTCACTTCTACGGCGCAGGAAAGCGTGGAATCCGAAGAATTCGGGTATTGCACGGAGTTTATTCTGAAACTGAACGAATATTCCATCGGAACCGATGTGGAAGACAAATTGAAACGGAAACTGTCAAAAATCGGAGAATCCCTGGTTGTTGTTCAGGATGAAGATATCGTTAAGGTACACGTACATACCCTGACACCGGGCGAAGCGTTGAATCTCGGACAACGGTACGGGGAATTCATCAAACTGAAGATTGAAAACATGACGTATCAGCATGAGCAGCTGATTGTGGAAAAGGATGAAGAAAAGCCACATAAGAAGTATGCACTGATTACCGTTGCAACCGGAGAAGGATTGACGGAAATGTTCAGGGAATTACGTGTTGATGTTGTAATTTCCGGCGGACAGACGATGAACCCGTCGACAGAAGATTTCGTATCCGCAATCAAGGGATTGAATGCCGATCACGTTATCATTCTGCCGAACAATTCCAATATTATACTGGCAGCACAGCAGGCACAGAGTGTGTTTGAAGATGACGTAGACGTTATCGTTGTTCCGACAAAATCCATTCCTCAGGGATTGAGTGCATGTATTATGTTTAATCCGGAAGGCGAAGTGGAAGATAATATTGCCGAAATGAACGCAGCGGCAGGAAACGTATGTACCGGTCAGGTAACATACGCTATCAAAGATACAACGTTTGACGGTCTGGAAATCCATGAAGGCGATTATATGGGTATCAAAGAAAAAACAATCGTGTCGAGTGTACAGGACAAGATGGAAACGACAAGAAATCTTGTGGATTCCATGCTGAAAGACAGCGAATATGAAATCGTCACGCTGATTGCCGGTGAAGATACAACCGAAGAAGAATTACAACAAATGGAATCCTATATTACGGATACGTATGATCTGGAAGTAGAATCCCACATTGGCGGACAAGCCGTATATTCTTTTATCATCGGTGCAGAATAACATGCAGAGAGTACAAGAAAATCCTGTACTCTTTTTTTGTGGTACAATGAAGTGGGAAACGGAGGAACGTCTATGATTCAGACACCACGGTTAACGCCGAAACGAAAGACGGTACTGGCATCTATGGGAATCGAAAACGGTATGGATCTGCTGACGCATTATCCGTTTCGGTATGAAGTAGTTCAGATGATACCGTACAAGGAATGGAAAGAGAAGGAGAATGTTGTATTCGAAGGAAAAATCGCCTCTTCCTTCAAAACGGCACGATACGGGAAAAACCGCAGTGTAACGCACGTAACTGTCGTTACCGATGAGGAATTCCTGGATTGTTCCATTTTCAACCGGCCGTGGATTCAATCCATACCAATCGGAGAATCCATCACAATTTACGGACGCTTTGAAGGAAAACGAAAGGTAACCGTAACTTCTTATAATACTGTTCCTCTGAATCAGCAGTTAGGAATTCATGCGGTATATCATCTGAAAGACGGGATAAATCAGAAAACAATGACTCAGCTGATCAAAGACAGCTACGCGATGAATCAGGATGAATTAAAGGACTGGATTCCTGATCAAATCCGGACGAAGTACCGTTTGCTGGATAAAAAAGCAGCAATGTTCCGGATTCACTGGCCACAATCCCTGGATCAGGCAAAACAGGCAATCCGGACGCTGAAATATGAGGAATTCCTGCGCTTCCAGTTAGCCGTTGGGATTCGCCGGAAAGAAAACGAAGGGCTGGTACAGGGAACTCGAAAACAAGTCGACCGGAAAAAAGTGCAGAACTGGATTGACGGCTTACCATTTGAACTGACCTCTGACCAGTCGCAGGCAATCAATACGATTCTGGATGATCTGGAAAAACCGATGCCGATGATGCGGTTATTGCAGGGGGATGTCGGATGCGGAAAAACACTGGTCGCAATCGCCGGGATGTATGGCGCTTTTACCGCCGGATATCAGGCAGCTCTGATGGCTCCGACGGAAATTCTTGCAAAGCAACATGCCAAAACCTTGCAGAAGGTATTCGCGGATACGGACTGCCGTATCGGAATTCTGTACTCTTCTATGCCGGCGGAAGAAAAACGGACGGTGATGAGGAAACTGAACGAGCATGAAATCGATATCGTCGTCGGAACCCATGCGCTGTTTCAGGAATCCGTAACGTTTGAGAAACTGGGTATGGTTGTTACGGATGAACAACAGCGGTTCGGTGTCGAACAGCGAAAGAATTTTGCGGCAAAAGCGAACAATGCGGATGTTCTGATGATGTCAGCAACACCGATTCCGCGAACCCTTGCCAGCAGTTTATACGGAGATATGGACGTTACGACCATAGCCGAAATGCCAAAAGGAAGAAAACCGATTATAACGGAAATTATTCACGAAAACAGCATACGTTCCGTCAAGGAGACATTGGAAGAACGGATGCGACAAGGTAATCAGATATATTTTGTATGTGCTGCAATTGAAAAGAATGAGGAGTTTGCGGCCAGGGATACGGAGAATCTTTACAACAATCTGAATAAAATCTGGAAAGACGAGTTTGGAGTCGGATGGATTCACGGAAAGATGAAAACCGAGGAAAAAGATGAAACTATGGCCAGATTTGTCAGAAAAGAGCTGATGGCACTGGTATCAACAACGGTAATCGAAGTCGGCGTTGATGTAAAGGATGCAAACGTAATGGTTATTTACGATGCCCACAGGTTCGGATTGTCACAATTGCACCAGTTACGCGGAAGAGTGGGAAGAGGAAACGGTCAGGGGTATTGTTATCTTTTGTCTGATACACAAGAGGAACAGTCTTTACAGCGGTTGGAAATTATCCGGAAGTATCAGGATGGATTTTTGATTTCCAGGGAGGATCTGAAACTGCGAGGCCCCGGTGATTTGCTGGGAATCCGGCAAAGCGGTATACCGGGATTTTTACTGGGCAACGTAATTGAAGACCAGAACATTCTGGATACGGCATGTAAGGATGCTGCATGGCTTCTGGAAAACATTACCGACTTTCCGGAAGTACAGCGCGTTTGCGCGCAAATGAAACGCCGGGACGGTTAACAAAGACGTATAAGTATGGTAGAATAGCATAACGTGAGGTGAGAGATATGAAACTTGCTGTTGATGTAATGGGAAGCGACAAAGGCAGTTCCGTAATCATTCAGGGATGTAAAAATTTTGTGAAAGATTATGACTGTACCTTGGTCTTGTATGGAAGTGAAGAGGATTTGCAATCTTTAGAGCAACATAAAAAACTGGAAAAAGTAATCACCACACAGGTAATGGAAATGACGGACGGTGCTTTAGCCGTACGCAGAAAAAAGGATTCTTCCATGGTAAGGGCAATGGAGGATCTGAAGAATCATAAGGTTGACGGTGTGGTATCCTGCGGCTCCACCGGAGCATTGTTGTCTGCGGCAACGCTGCTTCTCGGTACGTTACCGAATGTTGAACGTCCGGCAATTCTGACGGTGCTTCCGAATGTGACGGGCAGGGGTGTTGTTATTCTGGATATCGGTGCGAATGCGGAAAATACCCCGGAACATCTGAATTGTTTTGCGGTATTAGGCAGTGCTTACAGCAAAGGTGTAATGGGAATGTCTGATCCGAAGGCAGGTTTACTGAATATCGGTACTGAAGAGAAGAAAGGAAACGATATGCACAGAGAAGCATACCGGTTGCTGAAGCAGAATACTTCCGTTCATTTTATCGGAAACATTGAAGGGAAAGACGTGTTGAACAGTGATGTTGACGTAGTGGTAACGGACGGGTTCTGCGGAAATATCATGCTGAAGACCATTGAAGGCGGTTCCAAGTTCATGATGGGTACGTTAAAGAAAAACCTGAAATCGACAACACTCAGTACAATCGGTGCTCTGTTGTCAAAAAAGGCATTGGGAAACGTGAAGAAGCAACTGGATCCGGATCAATACGGCGGTGCTGTAATCGTCGGGTTAAACGGAGCGGTTGTCAAAGGACACGGTTCAAGCGGTGAAGTGGCATGTTACAACGCAATTCGTCAGTTGTATCAGGTTGTTGACGCCAGAGTAACGGATAAAGTCAGGGAGGAACTGGCATGACAATCTATGAATGGCTGACGGAAAGAAACATTCCTTACAACAACAAGCAGATTTATGAAACGGCATGTTGTCATACGTCTTATCTGAATGAACACAAATGGGAAAAGAGTGATAACGAGCGCCTGGAGTTTTTAGGTGATGCAGTAATTGATTT
>JABUSI010000121.1 GCA_021442745.1 Erysipelotrichaceae bacterium
TCAGTCCGGTTGTGTATTCGTACGTATATTACGTAAATCATAAGACTTCAGATTGACATTGCACGATAAAAAACGTATCATGGTTACTAGAGTGATGAACAGGAAACAGTAGTAGTCATGTGACGTTTACAGAGAGCTGATGGCTGGTGCAAATCAGTACGGAACGCTATGAACTCGCCTGGGAGCTGACGGTAAGAAAAGACCGTCCGTATGTGCAGCGTTATGCATAAAAAGGGCATACGGTTTTTCCGTATGAACTAAGGTGGTACCGCGTGATCAACGTCCTTAGAGATAAGGGCGTTTTTATTTTCAAGGAGGTAGAATCACATGTACAATCATTTGGAAATTGAGCCGAAATGGCAGAAGGTGTGGGAAGAACATGACGTGTTCCATACGGATACCCGTGATTTCTCAAAACCGAAATTCTATGCGTTGGATATGTTCCCGTATCCGTCAGGGGTAGGTTTGCATGCCGGACATCCGGAAGGGTATACCGCAACGGATATCGTATGCAGAAAGAGAAGAATGGAAGGATACAACGTCTTGCATCCGATGGGGTTTGACAGTTTCGGATTACCGGCAGAACAATATGCGATTAAAACCGGGAACAACCCGATGGGATTTACCGAACGAAACATCGAAACGTTCCGGAACCAGCTGAAGATGCTGGGATTCAGTTATGACTGGAGCAAGGAAGTGTCCACATCCGATCCGGATTTCTATCACTGGACCCAATGGATTTTCAAGCAATTGTTTGAGGACGGTCTGGCAAAGTGTGTGGAAATGCCGGTAAACTGGTGTGAAGAGTTAGGTACCGTATTGGCAAACGATGAAGTCATTGACGGTAAGAGCGAACGCGGAGGCTATCCGGTTGTCCGTAAGAATATGCAGCAATGGGTCATCGATATCGTACAGTATGCGGAACGGTTGCTGGAGGGTCTGGAGGAAGTTGACTGGCCGGAATCTACGAAAGAAATCCAGAGAAACTGGATCGGAAAATCCATCGGTGCACACGTGAACTTCAAAGTCAAAGGTTTTGACGAAGGATTTACCGTATTTACGACGCGTTGTGATACGTTGTTCGGGGCAACCTATTGCGTATTGGCTCCGGAACATGCGTTAGTCGATAAGATTACGACAGAAGATCAGGCAGAAGCGGTAGCCGAATACAAGAAGGCATGTGCGACAAAGAGTGATCTGGAACGGACCGAACTGAACAAGGACAAGACGGGGGTATTTACGGGTGCCTATGCGATTAACCCGGTAAACGGAAAAGAAATCCCGATCTGGATTTCCGATTACGTACTGGCTACGTATGGTACCGGAGCCATTATGGCTGTACCGGCACACGATGACCGTGACTATGCGTTTGCGAAGAAGTTCGGATTGGAAATCATTGCCGTTCTGGAAGGCGGCGATATTACCAAGGAAGCCTGGACACAGGATGGTACGCACATCAATTCTGGTTTCTTAAACGGTATGAACAAGCAGGATGCGATTAATGCTATGGTAGCATGGCTGGAAGAACACAACTGCGGTACGAAGAAAGTGAATTACCGGTTACGCGAATGGATTTTCGCAAGACAACGGTACTGGGGAGAACCGATTCCGGTTGTCCATCTGGAAAGCGGAGAAATCGTTTCGCTGGCTGACAGTGAATTGCCGCTGGTACTTCCGGAAGTGGATGATTACAGTCCGTCCAAGACGGGTGCGTCTCCATTGGAAAAAGCAACCGATTGGGTGAACA
The DNA here is from genome assembly GCA_021442745.1 of Erysipelotrichaceae bacterium. GTDB lineage: Bacteria > Bacillota_I > Bacilli_A > Erysipelotrichales > Erysipelotrichaceae > RGIG4607. The sequence continues at coordinate 1,748 of JABUSI010000121.1, forward strand.
CAACGGTAAACGGCAAACCGGGCAAACGGGAAACAAGTACGATGCCGGGTTCTGCCGGAAGCAGCTGGTACTTCTTACGGTATATCGATCCGAAGAATGAAAACGTATTGGGTGATAAGGAATTGTTAGACCACTGGATGCCGGTTGACTTGTACATCGGCGGTCCGGAACATGCGGTAGGACACTTGTTGTATTCCCGGATGTGGAACAACTATCTGTATGATAAGGGTATGATTTCGCATAAGGAACCGTTCAAGAAGTTAGTACACCAGGGTATGATTTTAGGTTCCAACGGTATTAAGATGGGAAAACGTTTCCCGGAATACGTAGTCGATCCGAATGTCATTGTCAAGCAGTACGGTGCGGATACCTTGCGTCTGTATGAAATGTTCATGGGTCCGCTGGAAGCCAGCAAGCCATGGAGCGAACAAGGCGTGGAAGGCGCTCACCGCTGGTTGGAACGGGTATGGAGACTGGTAATGGAATCCAAGGACCGGGTAACAGACGAACCGACACCGGCACTGGATTATGCCTATAACTTCATGATCAAGAAAGTAACGGAAGACATTGAAGCGTTGAGTTTCAATACGGCTATTTCCCAGATGATGATTTTTGTGAACGAATGTTACAAACAGGATAAAGTAAACAGTGACATGCTGTTGAACTTAGTCAAGGTATTGAGTCCGTTTACACCGCATGTCTGCGAAGAAATGTACCATACTCTGACGGGAGCAACGACAATTGCCTATGAAACCTGGCCGACCTACGACCAATCCAAACTGGTATTGAACGAAATGGAAGTCGTTGTACAGGTAAACGGTAAGGTACGCGGTAAGTTTACGGCAACCGTCGGTTGCGAACAATCCGTACTGGAACAGAAGGCAATGGAAATTCCTACCGTTCAGGCACAACTGGAAGGTAAGACCGTACGTAAGATTATTATTGTCAAAGGTAAACTGGTAAATATTGTAGCGAATTAATAAACAATCAAAAGAAAAGTGAGCGGGAAGGAGAAGACCTTGCGGCTCACTTTTTTAGTAAGGGTTATGTTATGATATAAATAACAATAAGATTCTTCATCTTTTCTTAAATGAAAGAGAAGTAAACTGAGGAAGTATAAATGATGAAAAAAGAAAAAAAAGAAATCATTTTGAAAAACACTTTGGAAGTAGTGTTGTTATGTTTTGCTTTAAGTTTAGTATGTATAGTATTTTCGGACTTATCATATACGGGAAGTGGGACAATTAAAAATATTATGTATCAAGTTAGCCAATATTCTTCTTTTCTTGGAAATGGGGATATTGAAGATACAGGATATTTTAGTGTAAACAATACATTGGAAAACAGAATGAATGTATATGAAAGAACAAGAAGCGGGGACGATGTTATTGACAGTGTGTTAGACAAGTATAAGATCAGTAACAACGATTTCAGTGATGATTCTCATTATCCAAAGAGTAATTGTGTAATAAAAAAAGCGTTTAGTATACTAAAACAAGGATGTGTGGAATTTGATGTATATTATCCGTTATCAGACGGATATTTGATAAAAGAGAAAATATGCTTTTATGGTGAAAGAATAACAGGTGAAACATGTGTAGTGAATGACAGTTTTGACGCTGTTGATTTCTATAAAACCGTTCGGTTCGAACTATGCTTGCAGTCAAGATTTCCAAAAAGTGATGAATGGAAATATAATTTTAGTTTATTTGAAGATTCAGCCTATATTTATGGTGATTTGAAAGAACTTAGTGCATGGGTAGATGACAATGTGTTCATGCATATAGAGAAAAATGACCAGCAAATACGGTATGAGAATTTCGAAAATCCGGAAAAGTCAATGACCATATCAATTCTTGATAACGCACTAAGTTCCAATGATATGACAATCGCTCTTGGAGGTTTAAGAAATGTCACGTCAGTTTATTCAATCCACACCATTACAAATAAGAGGAATGAAAAATGGTTTGTTGGGGAAAATTCTTTACGGTCCGAGTTACAAAGCATTCAATTTACTGGTGACGAGACGGTAGGAGTAAGAAAACTGTTTTATCCGAATCGTATCACCACAAAAGAAACAGAGGAAGTGTTTTATTATGATACGGATCAATTGCTGGCATATAAAGAAGTCTTCAAAAATAATCCGATTGAAAAAATGATTTACACATATGTGTATGATGTGGATTCTATGAAATGTTATGAAACGATTTATCATGATGGCATGAAGTTACCGTCAGGTATAAACGAGTATGATATTGAATTAAACCCATTTGCGTTTGTTCCAATTCCCGGATACATACTGGCAAACGAGTTTATTGATTATGCGTATACCGATTCTATATTTAGATACACAAACGTTAAGAACATTGCGGAAGAGGGAAAATATGAATCCAATAGAGGAGAATAGTTTATTTGACAAAATAGTATTAGGAATAATCAAGTGGATGTGTGTGTGTGCTCTTGTTATACTGATTCCATATGGAGCTGTTTGTTTTTTTTCATTGATTCCCGGTAGTGTGTGTTCCGAAATCTGTGGGAATCTTGAAAGAATTATGACACATACTCTCCCATATCATCAGGCACAAATAATAGAACCAATAAATACATATGAGAATCGGATTATGAGTGACGGGGTGGTAGATTGCACTGAAATTGATAATGAAAAGATGAAGGACATTATTGAAAAATACGGAATATCAAAAGATATTTTGTTTTATAACGATGTGTCAACTGCATTGATTGAAAATCATTCGCTAACGTATAGTGGATTGTGTTTAACTCCAAAGTGCTATGAATTCGTTTATCCTTTATCAAAGACAAGACTGATTGATATTCAATATGAGTTTGGTAAAACGACTTTGCACGCAAAGGCATACGTAAAAGATGATAACGGAAAAATAGATGATAAATATGGCGTAGTGGAAACATATGTAGAATTTTTGGACTACAGTATAGGGTATGATTGGTTGAGAAAATACTTTCCCGAAATAGAAAAGCAATATAACGATATTAGAAAGATACAGATACTGGTTGACGGAAAAGAAAGGATTTTGATTGAGAAGAACGGGAATATACTTGTTTATACAGATAAATTCGAAAGCAGTCTTAATGGCGAATATATATATGATAATTCGGAAATGACGGTAAAAAAAGGTACATCTGTATTCAGTTATAAAGATATGTGGTTTCTTTGGGATGAGTTTGAAATAGAAAACTCGGAAATAACATCAGATAAAAAGGTAAAAGATGATTATTATCACGTAGAGTATGGCATTAATACGATACCATCAGTATATTTAAACTATTATGTACAGGAAAATAGCAGAAAAGAAAGAAGATTCTTCGATACGAATGGAGTCCTTTCCGGAGTTTTGATAGAAGACTCGGAGAATCGTATCGTGAAAACATATGCTTATGATTTCGAAAACGGATTGTGTTATGAAGCGATATTTGAAAATGAAAACCATATTCCCAGCAGTATTAATGAATATAGAATTACATTGGATGTATATACACTGTCATATCTTCCTTCCTTTATACGATATGAACGAGTTAATGTGTCAAATATGACACAATCGTTCATATCACTTGGAGAATTAATACAAGTCATTAAGTAAGTATAAGCAAGCAAAAGGCATAAGACAAAGCCTCCTTGTTTGAATTTGTGTAAATTGCCTAAAAAATAATCCCTGTTATCGGGGATTATTCGTTTGTCTGAATGGTATGCAGCCGGTAGAACAGTAATTCCGGGTCGGAGAACAAGCGTACGTCCTGACGGGTTGTACCTAATCCGTGGGATACGTGCAGGGTTGTACTGCCGACGGTATAGAGGCCGGCGATGTAATTGGTATTTCCCGGTGTTTCCCGGATTGGTCCGTAAATCGGGAAGCGGATCTGGGCACCGTGAGAGTTGCCGCAGAAGATGATATCGGCTCCGCCCGGCGGGATGGAATCCACTATATCGGAATTGTGACAGATGGCAATTGTAAACTGATTGATTCCCAGGTCGTTGAACAAAGACGTACAGTCGTTGGCCTGGGTTACGGTCTGGGAAATGCCGACCAGATTGATATAGGTTTCACTCAGGTTATGCAATCGCATGACCTTGTTGTTGATGACTTCAAACTGGGAAGTTTCCAGGATCTGAATGACTTTTTCCTTGTTGGCTTCGTCAAAATCACCGGTTACCGCAAATTTGCCAAGCGGGGCGGATATTTTTATCAGGGAGTCGATGACTTCCTGTTCCTGATGAACGTTGGGAAGCAGGTTTTCATCAAAGAGGTCTCCCAGAAACAAAACAATATCCGGAGCGATGGTATTGATGGTATCGACGATATGGTCCAGACGTTCCTTGTTCATATACGTTCCGTATTCCAGATCGGATACTACCATAACGGATACATTGTCCAGGGATAACGGGATGTGTTCGGAATGAATGTCTCCGTTGGTAACGTGTACCCGTTTGGAGGACAGGAAGTTTGCGTCCAGTGCGATAAACAAGGTGGAAAAGACAAGAACGCATAACGTTAGGAGTATTGTGATTTTTCGCTGCATGTTTTTTCCTCCTTTTTCCGTACCATTATATCACAAAAAAACGCCTGATAGTTTCAAGCGTTTTTTACTGATTGGCAATCGGTCGCTTGTAGTTGAGAGCGGCACGATGGTTTAACACAACCGGAATGATAATCGGACTGCGGTGCGTCTGCTGATAGAAATACGGTTCCAGGGTGTTCCGGATGGTATTCTTCAGTTCACCGAAGGTTGTCTTCATCATCATTTTTTTGCGTAATGCTTCGTAGACTAACAGTTCTCCGTCCTTGAGTAACTGCTGGTTTTCTTTCAGATAGACAAATCCGCGGGATACGATACTTGGCCGGCATAAAATCTTGTTGTAACGGGAATCGATGGTTACCAGTACGGCAACCATACCGTTATCGGCCAGAATCTTACGGTCTTTCAATACGGCTGTTGCGACACCGCTGGCATCGTTTCCGTCTACGTAAATCGCATCCGTCTGTACTCTGGCATTGGTCTGTATGGCTTGCCCGTCACGCAGAACCACAACGTCACCGTTGGAACAGATAAAGATGTTTTCTTCCGGAATGCCGGTTTCCATACCGGTTTTGGCATGCATCTTCAGCATCTTGTATTCGCCGTGCATCGGCATGAAATATTTCGGTTTGATTAACTGCAGCATCAGAAGCTGTTCCTGCTGGGAAGCATGTCCCGTTGTATGCAGACTGTTTAATACGGAGTTGGTAATGACGTTGGCACCGATACGTACCAGTCTGTCTACGACCTTGTTGACGCTGTAGGCGTTACCCGGAATCGGGTTGGAAGAGAAGACAACGGTATCACCCGGAATGATGGAAATATACCGGTGGGTACCATTGGCAATCCGGCTGAGTGCCGCTAACGGTTCTCCCTGGGAACCGGTACATAACAGGCATACCTTTTCCGGCGGAAGATTGTTGATTTCCGTAGGGTCTACGAATAAACTTTCCGGTACGTGGATATGACCTAATTTCCGCCCGATTTCGACAACGTTTTCCATCGAACGACCAAAAATACATACTTTTCTTCCGCAGAGTTCAGCGGATTCCAGAATCTGTTGTACACGGTGTACGTTGGATGCGAAGGTCGAAATGATCAGTCGTCCGGTTGTCCGTTTCATCGTATTCAGAACGGTCTGGGCAACTTTCTTTTCGCTGACGGAGAAATCCTTTATCGCGGAGTTGGTGGAATCGGATAACAATAAGGTGACACCAATCTGACCCATATACGCCATAACCTGGTAGTCGGAGTTGTTGCCGACCGGGGTTAAGTCAAACTTAAAGTCACCGGTGGAAACGATACGTCCGTTCGGGGTATTGACTAAGATTCCTAACGTATCCGGGATACTGTGTACGGTATTGAAGAATCCGATGTGGAAATATTTGGTATCCACACGGGATTCCTGATTGATTTCAATCAGTTCGCAATTCCGGCTGACCCGGTGTTCTTCCAGTTTCTTTTCAATCAGACACAAGGCGAAACGGGTACCGTAAATCTTGAAGTCGATGTTCGGAATGGCCCGTAATAAGAACGGAATACCTCCGATATGGTCTTCATGACCGTGGGTAATCAGAAGCCCTTTGATTTTGTGCTGGTTGCGAATCAGATACGTATATTCGGGAATCACATAATCTACACCCAGGATGTTTTCTTCCGGAAACTTCACCCCGGCATCAATGATAATAATCTCTTCTGCATGCTCGATACAATACATGTTTTTTCCGACTTCACCAAGGCCACCCAACGCATAGACAAGGGTATCCGTATCTTTACGGATTTCATGGTCTTTGTCGTACAGATGCAAACTGCTGCTTGGTGACTGGAAATTCGTTTCTAATCTAGGCATAGTTCCTCCTTTGCTAGATTACGATAGCTCCGGGAATCGGAGCAAACGGATCGTTCTTGTCAATGTGGTCATAGTACAACGTGCCTGACAAGTGGTCGATTTCGTGCTGCATGACAATGGCTTCATAGCCACTCAGCCGGACGGTTACCATCTGGTCGGTGATGGCATCATAACCTTTTACGGTAATACGGGCAGCTCTCGGTACGTATCCGTCCACGTCCTTCGGGACGGATAAACAGCTTTCGCCGCCTTCCAGATAGCATTTCTGAATGCTGCTGGATACAATTTTCGGATTTGCGAGCGCAAATTCGAGGTCATCATCTTCATCATACGGAATGCCAACGGCAATCATGCACTTGTTGACTCCGATCTGCGGGGCAGCCAGACCAACGGCACCGCGAAGATTGTATTTTTCCTGTAATTCTTTATCATGAGAAGCCCGGACGTGGTTCATTAAATCCATCAGAAGATCGTGGTCTTCTTTGGACAACGGTAACGCTACCGGTTCACATTTTTTACGTAAAGCCGGATGGGTATCCGGTAAAATCATCGAATTATCAATAAACATAAAAAAACGTCCTTTCCTGTATCTGAAAATCGTATTGGATTTCATTGGTATCTTGTGCCTTAAGTATATCGGAAAGACGGGTTTTTCACAATATAATTGTAAGCATTTTCATATAAATATACTACAAATTTCCATAAAACAAACAATACGTAACAAGAAAAAACAATCATACAACAAATTGCCGGATTGTAAAGAAATCTGTTTCCAGAAGAGTTCAAAAACGATATAATAGAAACACACTCGAAGGAGGGATGACAATGGCAGGAAAGAAGGAAAAAAAGAAGTTTGAAACCTCTTTTCTCATTATGCCGAAAGACGTTGATTTTACGCTTCTGGCAGCATGCGTTGTACTGACAATCATCGGGATTGTGTTTATCGGTTCGGCAAACATTACCAGCAGTGAAAACGTTGTACGTAACGTTATGCTGGCATCGGTGAAACAGTCTGTCTGGTTTGTGGCTGCTTTTATCGTGATGGTGGTGATGTCACGTATTTTTTCTGTGGAACTGGCGAAGAATACTGCGTTTCTGTGGTGTCTTATCATCGGCGGATTGCTGGGCTTTTGTCTGGCATTCGACGCCATCAACGATGCGCAGGCATGGATTCATTTCCAATTCGGGTCTGTTACGTTTACGGTTCAACCGGTAGAGTTTGCGAAAGCAGCGATGATTTTGCTTTGTGCCTGCAAGATGTGCTCGCAACCGAAAGACAAAGGCTTTTGGGAAACAGCCGGATATGTTTTTGTTGTTTTTGTCGTATATGTTGTTATTGTGTTGTGTCAGAATGATTTCGGAAGTGCATTTGTCTTAGGATTGATTACCCTTGGTGTATGTATGATTCCGCATCATCGCAGTCTGTGGGATACACAGGTTAAGGCAAGAGTTATATTTGTTGCCTTGTTTGCGGTTGCTTTGTTTGTCCTTTTATCTCCGAGCGGGATGAAACTGGTGGAAAAACTGCCGATATCGGAGTATCAAAAAGCGCGTATTACAACATCAGTGGATCCGTTTTCGGACCGTTACGGTTACGGATTCCAGGTCAGTAACAGTCTGATTGCGTTTTCCCGTGGCGGATGGTTCGGACAGGGACTGGGTTCGAGTGTACAGAAATACGGGTATTTACCGGAATCCGATTCGGACTTTATTCTGGCGGTTATTGCCGAAGAGTCCGGGGCTGTCGGTCTGGTTGTCATTTTTGCGTTGTATGTGTTTATCGCCTGGCGGTTACTGGGATATGCATTACGGGTACGGAAAGAAGAAAACAAGGTCATACTGTTCGGGACGGTTCTGTATCTGTCCATTCACTTTATCTTTAACGTCGGTGGGGTTACCGCTGCACTTCCGTTAACCGGGGTTCCGCTTCTGATGTTGTCAGCAGGTGGTTCGTCACTGATTACCTGGTATGGTATGCTGGGAATCTGCGAATCGGTTATTGCGCGGTATCGCAGAGGGGAAGAGTAATATGCGGATTGTAGCCGGTGTTCATCGCTCCCGGAAACTGGAAACGTTAGAGGGAGACAATACGCGTCCGACATTGGATAAAGTGAAGGAAGCGGTGTTTTCTTCGTTAGGCGGTAAGTTTTACGAAGGAAGCATTCTGGATTTGTTCGGAGGGTGCGGAAGCATTGCGCTGGAAGCAATTTCCCGCGGAATGGAAAAAGCAGTCATTGTTGACAACAATTACGATGCGGTTCAGGTTATCAGACGGAACGTCGCTTCGCTGAAAGAAGAAGATAAGGTTTCGGTATGGAAACTGGATTATAAGAAAGCCATTAAACGGTGCGAAGAAGAAAATCTGAAATTCGATCTGATTTATCTGGATCCTCCGTACCGGAAGGGATGGTACAATGAAATTCTGCAGAGAATTACGGAATCCAGCCTGTTGAAAGAGGACGGAAGAATCGTTTGCGAATCGCTGAAGGAAGAAGTTCTGGATGCGAAGGGACTTGTTGTATATAAGGAAGCAGTCTATGGGATTATGAAAGTATCCTATTTAAGAAGGAGTGAAGAGCATGAGTAAGGCAATGTATCCGGGATCGTTTGATCCGATTACCTACGGACATATGGATATTATCGAACGGTCCAGTAAAATGTTTGAGGAAGTATTTGTGGCTGTTATGGTAAATGACGAAAAGAATCCGCTGTTTACGACGGAGGAACGGGTGGACATGATTCGGAAAACAGTCGGGCATTTACCGAACGTGAAGGTTGTTGCCAGTCCGGGATTAACGGTTGATTTTGCGCGGTCTCTGGATGTCAACGTATTGATCCGGGGAATCCGGGCAGTAATGGACTACGAATACGAATTGCAGCAGTCGACCATCAATATGATGCTGGCGCCGGATATCGAAACGGTATTCTTGCTGTCTAAACCGGATTATTCCTTCTTAAGCAGTTCGGCTGCCAGAACGGTTGCCAAGTATCATGGTGATCTGCAACGGTTTGTGCCGGAATATGTGGCTTGTAAACTGGAAGAAAAAATGAAGTAGAGACTTCTCGGGTGAGAAGTTTCTTTTTTTATCTTAAGAAAGATTTTAGCATTCCGGTGTTGACAGTGCTAAAAGGTCGATATATACTATTAGCAGTGGCAAGGAAAGAGTGCTAAAAGGAAGTGAGAACATGCTTACAAAACGCCAGGCAAGTATATTAAAAGCGATTGTGGAAGAGTTCGTAAGAACCGCAGAGCCAATCGGTTCGAAGACCTTGATGGCAAAGTATGAACTTCCGTACTCTTCGGCAACCATTCGAAACGAAATGATGGCTTTGGAAGAAGCCGGGTTACTGGAAAAGACACATACTTCCAGCGGACGGGTCCCGTCTACCAACGGGTATCGCTATTACGTCGAGAACCTGATGGAAACGGTACTGGATGAAACGTCCAGGTATGAATTGCAGAATGTCTTCAGCAATCACCGGGGATCTCTGGAAGATGCGATTCAGCGCAGTTGTGACGTCTTGAGTCATATGACAAATCTGACGTCCATCGTGCTGGGGCCGGATGCCAGGGCACAGAGATTGCAACGGATCCAGTTGATTCCGCTGGACAGCCGTACGGCGGTCGCCATCTTCGTAACCGATTCCGGACATACGGAGAACAAGACGTTCCGTTTCGAAGATGATATTTCAGTCGAGGATATCCAGAACTGCTGTAACATTCTGAATGACCGGTTAGTCGGAACCGAAATCGGAGAAGTTGTCGAAAAGATGAACGAAATCAAACCGATTCTGGAGAATCAGGTCATCCGTCATGAAATGCTGTTTAACGCATTCGTTCAGGCATTTGTCAGGTTTGCCAGTGAAAATGTGTATTATTCGGGAGCGAGCAATATGCTGTATCAGCCGGAGTTTTCCGATATTGAACGGATTCGCGGTCTGATGAAAATGCTGGAAGATTCCAGTCTGTGGCGTTCGATCGGGAATAACGAACAGAACGTGATGCTGAAACTGACCGGCGGAAACGAATTGATCTGGATTGACGATCTGGCAGTAGTATCCACGAAGCTGCATATGGGCGGCGAAGAGGGACAACTGATGATTCTCGGTCCGTCTCGAATGGAATATGACAGGATTACTTCAATGCTGGAATACGTCAGTCAGATTCTGGAAGAGAAGTATTGGAAATAGGAGGACGTATGAGCCATAAAGAAAAGAAAAAAGTGGTAATCGAAGGCGATGAAATGGATTTCAAACAAGAGGAAGAAGTGAAAGAAACCGTGGAAGAGTCTTGTGAAGAACCTGCCGCACAGACGGAAGAACCGAATGAAACGGAAGCACTGAAAGAGGAACTGGCAAAACTGAAGAATGAGTACTATCGGGTATTTGCCGATACGGAAAATCTGAAAAAACGTCTGCAGGCGGAAGCGGAACAGACAAAGAAATACCGCATTCAGAGTTTTGCGAAGGAAGTGCTGCCGGTCATCGATAATCTGGAACGGGCGTTATCGCAGGAAACAACCGATGAAAACCTGAAGAAAGGTGTGCAGATGACATATGATCAGCTGATGCATGCGTTGGAGCAGGAAGGTGTTGCTGCAATGGATTGCCTGAACAAACCGTTTGACCCGAATTTCCATCATGCGATTATGCAGGAGGCGGTGGAGGGCGTCGAATCCAACACCGTGGTGGAAGTATTCCAGAAGGGATACATGTTAAAAGATCGAATTCTAAGAGCGGCCTTGGTTAAGGTCAGCGAGTAATATAAGGAGGACAAAGAAATGAGTAAAATTATTGGTATTGACTTAGGTACAACAAACAGCTGCGTTGCCGTTATGGAAAATGGTGAAGCAAAGGTTATTACGAACCCGGAAGGAAACCGTACAACTCCTTCTGTCGTATCATTCAAAAACGGAGAAAAAATCGTTGGTGATGCCGCAAAGCGTCAGGTAGTAACCAACCCGAACTCTGTCATCTCCATCAAGAGAAAGATGGGTACAAACGAAAAAGTTACTTTGGAAGGTAAGGAATATACACCGCAGGAAATCTCCGCAATGATTCTTCAGTATATGAAGGGTTATGCAGAAGCATACTTAGGTGAACCTGTCACCAAGGCAGTCATTACCGTTCCTGCATATTTCAACGATGCACAGCGTCAGGCTACCAAGGATGCCGGTCGTATTGCCGGACTGGAAGTAGAACGTATCATCAACGAACCGACGGCTGCTGCTTTGTCTTTCGGTATTGACAAGACGGACGTTGAACAGAAGGTATTGGTATATGACTTAGGTGGAGGTACGTTCGATGTTTCCATCCTGGATCTGGCAGACGGTACTTTTGAAGTATTGTCTACTGCCGGTGATAACCACTTGGGCGGTGATGACTTCGATAACATTATCGTAGATTACATGGTGGAAACATTCCGTAAGGAAAACAGCGTGGATCTGCGTAACGACCGTATGGCTATGCAACGTCTGAAAGAAGCTGCGGAAAAGGCTAAGAAAGATTTGTCCGGAATGGTTCAGACCCAGATCAGTCTGCCGTTTATTTCCGGTGGTCCTTCCGGTCCGTTGCATCTGGAAATGTCTTTGACCCGTGCGAAGTTTGATGAAATGACCAAGGGCCTGGTAGAACGTACCATCGGTCCGGTAAGACGTGCATTGAGCGATGCCGGCCTGACCAAGAATGATATTCACCAGGTATTGTTAGTCGGTGGTTCTACCCGTATTCCGGCTGTACAGGAAGCTGTACGTCATGAATTGGGTAAGGAACCGAACAAGTCCGTGAACCCGGATGAAGTCGTCGCATTGGGTGCTGCTATTCAGGGTGGCGTATTGAGCGGTGACAACAAGAGCGATATCTTATTGCTGGACGTTACACCATTGTCATTGGGTATCGAAACTCTGGGTGGTGTTATGACAACGTTGATCAGCCGTAACACAACCATCCCTACATCAAAATCCCAGGTATTCTCTACTGCTGCCGATAACCAGCCGGCTGTAGACATTCATGTATTACAAGGGGAACGTCCGATGGCTGCCGACAACAAGACACTGGGTATGTTCAAGTTAGACGGTATTGCACCGGCTCCTCGCGGTATTCCGCAGATTGAAGTTACTTTCGATATCGACGTTAACGGTATCGTACACGTATCCGCTAAGGATAAGGGTACCGGTAAGTCTCAATCCATTACCATTCAGAACAATTCCGGTTTAACCGAAGAAGAAATCGACAGAATGGTTCGTGAAGCCGAAGAACATAAGGCAGAAGACGACAAGCGGAAAGAAGAAGTCGAACTGCGCAATAAGGCTGAACAATTCATCAACCAGATTGATGCCAGCCTGAAGAATGACGGCGCAAACATTGATGCTGCCCAGAAGGCAGAAGTTCAGCGCTTACGTGACGAATTGCAGAAGGCATTGGATGAAAACGATATGGCAACGCTGAAGAGTCGTCTGGATGCGTTGGAACAGGCAGCTCATACAATGGCTGAACAGATGTACCAGCAACAGGGTGCACAGGGCGGTCCTCAGGGCGGATATACCAATCCGAACGATGACGACGTTGTAGACGCCGATTTCACGGAAAAGAATTAATCAACCGGGGTCTAGAGTTCTCTAGACCTTAGGTCTTGAAAGGATGGAAGTACATGGCAACAAAAAGAGACTTTTATGAAGTCCTGGGGTTATCCAAAGGTGCCGGTGATGACGAGATTAAGCGTGCTTACCGGAAACTGGCAAAACAATATCACCCGGACTTAAACAAAGAGCCGGATGCGGTGGAAAAGTTCAAGGAAGTACAGGAAGCGTATGAAGTCTTGTCCGATCCGCAGAAGAAGGCAACCTATGATCAGTTTGGCCATGCAGGATTAGATGGACAGGCAGGATTCGGAGGCGGAGGATTCTCCGGATTCGGCGGATTTGAAGATATCTTCAGTTCTTTCTTTGGCGGTAATATGGGCGGCGGGCAATCCCGCCGGTCCAACCAGCCGCAGCGAGGGGAAGACCGTCTGATGGCGATGCGCATTGAATTTATGGATGCGATTTTCGGAAAAACCGAAGAAATCACCATCGATGTGGAAGAAACGTGCAGCGAATGTCTGGGCAGCGGTGCCCGCAGCAAAGACGATATTTCCGTATGTGATACCTGTCATGGTACCGGTACGGTTATGAGCCAGCAACGGACGGCATTCGGGGTATTCCAGACGCAGAACGTATGTCCGGATTGTCACGGAACCGGTAAGAAAATCAAAGTGGTTTGTCCGAAGTGTAAGGGCAAGGGATACGAAAAGAAGAAGGTTAAAGTTGACGTCAGGATTCCTGCCGGTATTCAGACCGGTCAGCAACTGCGGATTTCCGGTAAAGGAGAACGTGGTGCCAACGGCGGTCCGAACGGTGACCTGTATATCGAAATCCGGGTCAACCAGCATGAACATTTTATCCGCGAAGGAAAAGATATCTACATGCACATTCCGTTGAGTTCGCTGGATGCAACGCTGGGCACGACCATTGACGTACCGACCGTATACGGTGACGTTCAGCTGCGGATTCCGGAAGGAACGCAGAACGGCACGAAATTCCGTCTGCGCGGTAAAGGGGTTAAGGCAACCCAGAGCGGAGGAACGGATGGCGATCAATACGTCATCGTGGAAATCGCGATTCCGAAGTCTTTGTCCAAGGAAGAACGGGAGTACTACGAAAAACTGCGTCAGATTGAAAAGAAACAGAAAAAAGGAGTATTTGAGAACTTCAAAAACTTGTTCAAGTAACGGGTTTTCCGTTACTTTTCTTTCAGAATAGTATTAGCACTCTTTTGTGATAAGTGCTAAAGGAGGCTGTTTATGAATTTTGATACATTGAGTGAAAAATTACAGGAAGTCGTGATGAAGGCGTTTGAGATTGCCTCTACGTTGCGGCATCCGCAGATTACCAGCGTGCATATGTACCGTGCCATGTTGCAGACGGACGTCATTGACGGCTTATTGAAGAAGCTGAATATGGATAAGAAGGAATTATTGAAAGTGGTACAGGCACATCTGGACCGGATTGCGACGGTGAATTACACGCCGCAGCCAAACATGTCCAAGGATGTTTCCGATGCGTTTCTGGCTGCCAATGAGTATGCCGCAACGATTGACGAAGCGTATCTGACGTGTGCAACCTTGTTTACGTTTTTATTGTTTAACGGTTCGACGATTTCCAGGGAATTCGTGAAAAAGTACAATTTACGGAAACAAGATGTATTAGACGCTGAATTAGAGCGTAGAAAGGGGAAGAAAATGACAGAACGTACAAGTGAAACACAGATTGAAGCGTTACAGAAATACGGACGCGATCTGGTACAGGACGTAAAAGACGGAAAAGTGGATCCGGTCATCGGCAGAGACGAAGAAATACGCCGGGTAATACAGATTCTTTCCCGTAAGACAAAAAACAATCCGGTATTGATTGGGGAACCCGGTGTCGGTAAAACAGCGATTGTCGAAGGCATTGCCTGGAGAATCATGAAAGGCGATGTACCGTTCGGTCTGAAACAGAAACAATTGATTGAACTGGATATGGGTGCGTTGATTGCCGGTGCGAAATTCCGCGGGGAATTTGAAGAACGGTTGAAAGCGGTCCTGGAAGAAGTCAAAAATGCCAACGGTAACATCATTCTGTTTATTGATGAAATCCATAATCTGGTGGGAGCCGGTAAAACGGAAGGATCCATGGATGCTGCCAATCTGTTAAAACCGATGTTAGCACGTGGGGAATTGCGTTGTATCGGGGCAACCACGTTTAACGAATACCGCCAGTATGTGGAAAAGGATGCCGCTCTGGAACGTCGGTTTCAGAAAGTTCAGGTGGAGGAACCGAGTGTGGAAGATACCATTTCCATCCTGCGTGGCCTGAAAGAGCGCTATGAAGTATTCCACGGCGTCAAGATCATGGACGGTGCCCTGGTGGCAGCAGCCACGCTTTCCGACCGGTATATTTCCGACCGGTTCCTTCCCGACAAGGCCATCGACCTGGTGGACGAGGCCTGTGCGCTGATCAA
>JABUSI010000241.1 GCA_021442745.1 Erysipelotrichaceae bacterium
GCGTTACATTACCGACCGTTTTCTTCCGGATAAGGCGATTGATCTGATTGACGAAGCGTGTGCCACGTTGCGGGTGGAAATGGATTCCATGCCGCAGCAGCTGGATGAATTGACACGGAAAGTCATGCAGCTGGAAATCGAAGAGAAGGCTTTGATGAAGGAAACGAGTGAACGGACGATGGAGCGTTTAGGCGAGTTGCGGGCGGAACTGGCGGAACTGAAAGCGCAGAAAGACGATTTGCATACGAAGTGGCAGGATGAAAAAGCTGAACTGGAACAATCCAAGTCTGTAAGGGAACAACTGGATAAAGCGAGAATGGCTCTGGAGGCTGCGCAGAATGAAGCGAAGTATGAAGAAGCGGCAAAACTGCAGTATGAAACCATTCCGATGCTGGAAAAACAACTGGAAGAAGCGCAGAAACGCAATCCGGACGGACGTCTGATCCAGGAAATCGTTTCGGAAGAAATCATTGCCAAAATCGTATCCCGGTGGACGCACATTGACGTATCCCGTTTAATGGACAGCGAACGGCATAAGATTTTACAGTTGAAAGACATCATGAAGCAGCGGGTGATGGGACAGGATGAGGCATTGGAACTGGTAACACAGGCCATTCTGCGTTCCAAAGCACACATTCAGGATGAGAATCGTCCGTTGGGTTCCTTCTTGTTTCTGGGGCCGACCGGGGTTGGTAAGACGGAAGTGGCAAAGACCCTGGCGCAACAGCTGTTTGACAGTGAATCCAAAATTGTCCGGATTGATATGAGTGAATACATGGAGAAACACAGTGTGTCCCGTTTGATCGGAGCGCCTCCGGGTTATGTCGGTCACGAAGAAGGCGGACAGTTAACGGAAGCCGTACGCCGTCAGCCGTACTGCATTGTGTTACTGGATGAGGTGGAAAAAGCACATCCGGACGTATTCAATATTCTGTTGCAGATTCTGGATGACGGACGGATTACCGACAGTAAGGGTACGACCGTGGATTTCAAGAATACCCTGATTATTATGACAAGCAATCTGGGAAGTCAGTTTGCGTTTGAAAAGGATCAGAATCTGCGTAACGATCTTTACAACAAGGAAGTGCACCGGTACTTCAAGCCGGAACTGATCAACCGTATTGACGACATCGTCGTATTCAATGCGCTGGATGAACAAAGCATTGCGCTGATTACCGATAAGTTCATTAAGGATCTGGCATCCAGACTGTCACAACGGAATATCATTCTGGAAGTAACGGACAATGCGAAAAAAGAAATCATGTCGCAGGGGGTAGACCTGGAATACGGTGCCCGTCCGCTGAAACGGTATATTCAGAAGGAAATCGAAACGCGTGTTGCGTATCGGATGATTGAAAAAGGAATCGAACAGGATGCCCATATCGTGGTGGACTTTACCGGTAACGATTATGTGCTGAACGTAACAAGTTCCTATCTGATTTAAAAAATGCCTTCCGTTTATGCGGAAGGCTTCTTCTGTGGTATATAATATAGATAACGAGGTAAAAACTATGAAACCATATGATCAAATGACAATGACGAAACTGGAGAAAACCAGGGAAGCATTACTGAAAAAGCATTTTGCGGCAAGTGTTGTGGGAAACTGTTTGGAAGCGAGGGAATTGGTACGTTCTCTGATTGGAGAAGGACAATCGGTTTGTTTCGGGGGAAGCATGA
Organism: Erysipelotrichaceae bacterium; assembly: GCA_021442745.1. GTDB lineage: Bacteria > Bacillota_I > Bacilli_A > Erysipelotrichales > Erysipelotrichaceae > RGIG4607. The sequence goes on from JABUSI010000241.1 coordinate 1,678, forward strand.
CATTACAGGAAAGCGGTATCCTGGATATGGTATACGGTATGAACGTAAAAATATATGACCGGTATAAGGAAGGATTATCCAGAGAGGATGCCAATTTGTTGTATCGTCAGTCGTTTATGGCAGATGTGCTTCTGACAAGCAGCAATGCGGTTACCATGACCGGGGAACTGTACAACATTGACGGTACGGGAAACCGGGTGGCAGCGATGATTTTCGGACCGGACAAGGTTATCTGTGTGGTTGGCCGGAACAAGGTTGTTACGGATGAAGAAGCGGCCGTTGACAGGGTACGCAACGTAGCGGCACCGGCTAACTGTATCCGTCTGCATAAGGACAATCCTTGTACGAAAATCGGGCGTTGTGCGGATTGTAACAGTGATACGCGGATCTGCGATGCATTTGTGGCATTGAAACGGTGTCATGAACCGGGACGGATTCACGTGATTCTGGTCAATGAAGATCTGGGGTACTGATTATGTTCAATATTCATGATTTGTCACGGAATGCCTGCATGCTGAAAGGAAAACTGGCGCATCAGGGATATGACTGGTGGTGGCATTCCTTTACGGCAGTCAATCGTCTCACACAGGAAGAGAAGCCTTTCTTTATCGAATTTTTCGTATGCAATCCGGCGATTGCCGAAGAAGCACCGACATTCGGACAGCATCCGGTAAATCCGAAGAAACCTTCGTATCTGATGGTGAAAGCAGGATGCTGGAAAACGCCGATGCAACTGCACCGGTTTGTTCCGTGGAAAGATATTACGCTGAAAGCGGATGCGCCGTACAGTATTCAGGCGGATGATTGTTTCTGCAGCGATACGATGACATACGGTTGTGTGTCCGTTACCGGACAACAGGCAGAAGACCATCCGGAATGGATGTGTGATGCCGGAACGATAGAGTGGAATCTGACCATATCCAAGGAAGTGGCATTTCATGTCGGGTATGGTGCAGGCAAACTGTTCCGTGATCTTAATGCGTTTGAAATGTACTGGCATGCGGAAGGAATGAAAAGTATGTATGAAGGAACCGTTACGTTAAACGGTGAAGTATATGACGTCATCAGGGACCGTTCGTACGGGTATGCCGATAAGAACTGGGGAAGCAATTTCACCAGCCCGTGGATCTGGTTGTCTTCCTGCAGTATGACCAGCAAACTGACCGGTAAAAAACTGGAAAACAGCGTCTTTGATATCGGTGGCGGAAGACCGAAGGTGTTTGGCGTGGCTTTGGACCGGAAACTTTTGGGAGCATTCTGGTATGAAGGGGAAGAGTATGAATACAATTTCTCAAAGTTCTGGACGGGCGTAAAAACGGTCTTTGACGCAAAGGAAACCGAAGACAGGATTGTATGGGATATTACCCAGGAAAATACGAATTCCGTTATGGAAACGCACATTGAGTGTTTCAAAAAGGATATGCTTCTGGTGAACTATGAATCACCGGACGGTAAGAAACGGCATAACCGGTTGTGGAACGGCGGAAACGGTACGGGAACAATCAGGCTTTATAAGAAAAATGACAAAAACAGAACACTGATTGATGAGATTTTATGCGATCATGTGGGATGCGAATACGGAGAATATGACAGCAAGTAAAAAACTTGCTGTTTTTTTTAGGAATTTCATACCATGCGGGAAATAGTATAGGGATAGGGGGACAGTGTTTATGAATACAATCAGAATACTGGCATTGTGTGATATGGGTGATTCTACGTTAGTGTATATGGAAAAAACAGAACCTGTAATGTTGCAGAAACCGATGGAAGAATTCCTGAATGAAATGTGTATGATGTTTGGCAGCGATGTCAAAGGTAGGAGAAGTGCCAGCAAATATCTGCTGAATGTGACACAACGGGCACCGATTCCTTTTTGCCCGGAACGAAAGGGAATCCTCTTTTATGCACCGTCTACGGACAACAAAACGACGTGGATTCAATACTGGTTTGTGGAAAAATTCAGAAAATCCGAACGCGGTACTAGTATTCTGTTCAAAGACGGTACACAATTAACAGTAGGTATCGGGTACAGAAGTATAAAAAACCAGATCAGACGATGTAAGAAACTGCAGAGACTGATTGATGAAGCGATGGGAAAGGAATGGTGACGATGACGGAAGAAACACAGAAACTGATGATTTATGCAGGGATTGCGTTGGCGGTGATTGTTCTTTTGATTCTGCTGATTCTGATTATGCAGAACGGCAACCGGAGAAAAGAACTGGAACTCATGAGAAAAGACGTGAATGCGGAGATGAATCAGATGCAACTGCAATTGCAACAGGTGATTCTGCAAAGCGTGCAGAATGTCGTAACGTCCAATGACAGGCGGATGGATCAGCTGGAACAGAGGGTGAACGGTTCGATGGTGGAAAATCTGAAAACGACCCAGAATGCGTTGTATCAGATGAATGAACGGATGGTACGGATTGATGAAACCCAGAAGGGACTGGATGAATTGTCCGTACAGATTCATTCCCTGCAGAACGTATTACAGGATAAAAAGAGCCGGGGTATTTTCGGTGAGGTCGAACTGTATAATTTGCTGGAGAGCGTATACGGTACCGGTGACCGGTTTTATAAAAAACAGGTAAAACTGTCCAACGGAACGATGGTGGATGCTCTTTTGACCGGTAATGCGACGCAGCGGGACGTACCGATTGACAGTAAGTTTCCGCTGGAACACTATACCCGGATGCTGGATGAATCCTTGGATCCGCAGATCCGTCAGCTGGCATCCCGTCAGTTTAAGCAGGATGTTACCCGGCATATGAAAGATATCCGGGAAAAGTACGTATCCTTGCCGGAAACGGCGGATTTTGCGTATATGTTCATTCCGGCTGAGGCAGTGTATTCCTATATTTATGCCAATATGGACGATTTGGTACAGTTGTCATACCAATGGCACGTATACATTGCGTCTCCGACAACCTTGATGGCGTATCTGACCGCTATGAAGGCAATTTATCTCGGTCAGAAGCAGGATGAAAAAATGGTATGGATGAAAGAAGAATTCCGGAAACTGGCACTGGAGTTTGACCGGTTTAAGGAACGGTATGATGCCGTTACGGCGGATTTTGAAAAAATCCGGAAGGATTTCGGCCAGGTAACGATTACTTCCGAAAAGATTCAGAAGCGGTTTGCGCAGATTGAAAGCGTGGAACTGCCGGATTTGTCCGGAAACGAATAGGAATTTACCGCTTCTTTGCGAACAGTAACAGTATGAAACACAAAAAGATACTGATGATAACAGGAATCTGTGTGGTTATGGCTGTTCTGATTGTAAAGGGGTGTATCACAAAAGCAGACAATCAGATCAGAACATCCGTTACCACGACGACTTCACGGACAGGTTCCTTTACGCAGACGGTAGTGCTGGAAGCTACGGTTGTACCGAAAGAAGAACAGTTCGTTCCGGTGGAGGGCGTCATTGTACAATGGTACTGTCAGGTAGGGGATGCCGTGGCGAAGAAAGACAAGATTGCGAAAGCGGACCTGTATGGAAAACAATATGTGAAGAAGACGACGGCAGACGGGGTAATATCCCGGATAGAACCGGATGGCTTTGCGTTATCCACCCAGGGAAATATCTTGTCTTTTTCCGTCAATGAAACGGTATTGGAAAAACTGAAAACCGTACAAAGCGTGGAAGCGCTGATTGAGGGGAACGTATATCCGCTGGTGATTACCGGTATTTCCAAGGCTGCCGTCTATCAAAAGCAGGAAAACCGATACGAAGTGTATGCCAGCTGTCCGGCTTTGTGTGAGTGCCTGTATAAAAAATGGACGGGTACTCTGCAATGGGATCTGGAGAAAGAGGGTACCATTGTTCCGCTGGATTGTGTTGTTCAGGTACAGGGGAAAACGTACGTGGTATATCCTTCCTGGCTGAATCATACGATGGATCTGGAACCGGCGGATTATGAAGAAGTGGAAATCGCACAAGCTGCCAAGGATGAAGTTTTGCTGAAAGAGTCTTTACGGCAAAATGAACTGCTGCTGTTGTCGGATGAGGCGTATATTGTCCTGTATGAATTGCTCAGACAGTAAGATGATTGTGCTTGAGCACGTGTATCAGGTATATCCGATGAAAGACGGACCGGTGCATGCCCTGCAGGATGTAAACGTGACGATTGAAAAAGGAGATTTTGTGGTAATCCAAGGTCAGTCCGGCAGCGGTAAGACGACACTTCTGCATATACTGGGATTGCTGAAGAATCCAAGTGAAGGAACTGTCCGGTATGAGGGACAGGATTGCAAAGGGTGGGATGAAACAACGTGCGCAAAGTACCGGAACCAAACCATCGGTTTTGTGATGCAGCAGGATGCTCTGATTCCGTATCTGACACTGGAAGAGAATATCCGCGTTCCGCAGATGATTGCGGGGAAAATTAAGGAAGAATCCATCGGAAAACTGCTGCGCTTTACGCAGATTGAGAAACAGAAAAACCATTTGCCGAACGAATGTTCCGGCGGACAGAGGCAGCGTGCCGTATTAGCCAGGGCACTGGTGAATACGCCGCAGATCTTGTTATGTGACGAACCGACCGCTTCACTGGACAGTGCGAATGCGAATCGAATGGTACAGCTTTTGCGTGGGTTACACCGGATTGGCATTACCATTGTGCTGGTAACCCACGACAAGCGCTACGCAAAGGCAGGAAACCGTCTGTGGTATGTACATCACGGGAGAGTAACGGAATGCGATATTGGCTCGGACATACCGTAGCGTACATTCGATATCGCATTCGGCCGATCCGGCTGGGGATTGCGGCTGTTGTGATATCGTATGTATGCGTGATGATGGTACATCAGATTGTTACGGGAATTCATCAGCAGATCAGTGCTTCTATGCTGGATATGGGACTGGATCATGTCTGGATCAGCGCGACGTATGCTCCGGAATGGGAGTATCTGAAAGAGCATGCCGGGTATTTCCGGATCAGCGCAAGTGAGAGCTGGGAATACAAAGACGACATATATACGGTTGTGAAATCGGAATATCCGGAAGTAATGACGGATTCGGGAAGGATGATAAGAGAAACGGACAGTACGTATGGGCTGCCGGTATGTGTGATCGGTCAGAAGGTAAACCAGAACGTATTTCAGAATCAGGGATTGCATAAAACGATTAACGTGAACGGTACCGTATATGAAGTTGTCGGTATCTGCAGTCCGCAGGCAGGAAGCCTTCTGGAGGATCCCGATTACACGGTATATGTCCCCGGTTTGTTTGTGTACGGACAACCGGTTACGATAGAAATCGGCGGCAGGGAGGAACTCCGTCTGCAGGCGTATGCCGGGCTGTGGAATCTGGATTGTCAGATGATCAGTCAGAAAGAACTGATGGATACGATGGACGGCTTGATGAAAACCATTGAAAACGGTCTGGTAATCGTATCGCTGGTTTCGGTCGTCATCGGACTGGTGGCAATGATGCAGTGTATTCTGTATGAATGGGAATCACGTAAAAAGGAAATCGGAATCCGTAAAACAATGGGGCAGAGCCAGATGCAGCTGATGAAGCAGTTTTTCTTTGAAATTTCCGCATTTCTGATGGGAGCACTGGGAATCGGAAATCTGGTTTGTATGGTTTTGCTGGCAATCGGAAACCGGATGTGTTCCTGGTTAGGACCTTTTGATTTTGTGTTCGGTATTGTTTTGGGACTGGGTACGTACGGCATCGGTATTCTGATGGGAATGTGTGCGGTTTACGGGATTTCACGGCTGGATGCGGTGGAGTGTATGAGGTAAAAGAACTGCTTTTTTATCCGTTATGTGATAGGTATGTGAAAAAATAATTGTATTACGGGGACAACGGTGGTAAAATAGGAATATCGAAAGCGGTTACAATCATAATTTGTAATCTGAGGAGGAAAAGAATGAAATCTTTAAAAGTTTTATTGGCTTGCCTTATGGCATTGGCTCTTCTCGTAGGCTGCGGTAAAGAAGAAGAAAAGGGTGCTGAAATTGAAAAGATCGGCGGAGAATTAGTTATCTACTCTCCAAACTCAGACTTTGAAATTGACAACATCATTCCTGCTTTTGAAGAAGCTTACGGTGTTACTGTTCACGTTCAATCCATGGGTACAGGTGAATGTACAGCTAAGTTGAATGCTGAAAAAGAAAACCCACAGGCAGATATTATGTTTGGTGGTGTAAACCTGGGTGTTTATACAAACAACCCTGACATCTTCGAAGAATATACTTCTCCGAATGACAAGAACCTGGATGAAGCTTATCAGCAAGATCCGAACTGCCGTTATTTCTCTAACTATCTGTTGTCCGGTTCCGGCGCATTGATCGTTAACAAGAAGTTGGCTGAAGAATTAGGCGTTACCATTACCGGTTATGCTAGTTTGTTGGATGAAAGATTAACAGGTAAGATTTCCAGTGCTGACCCTACAGCATCTTCATCAGCTTGGGCTGAATTGACAAACATGCTGTTGGTTATGGGTGATGAAGCTTATGACGAAAAGGCTTGGGAATATGTAGAAAAATTGCTGCCGATCTTGAACGGTGTTCAATTGCAATCATCTTCTGCAGTTTACAAGGGCGTTGCTTCCGGTGAATATGTAGTTGGTATCTCTTATGAAGACCCATGCTTGTCATTGGTAATGGCTACTGATGAATTGGAATTGGTTTACCCTGAAGAAGGTACCGTATGGTTACCGTCTGCTTCTGCAGTTGTAAAGGGTGCTAAGAACATCGATCAGGCACATGCATTCATCGATTTCTTACAATCTGACGAATGTCAGACAATCTTGGCTGGTGAAAACTCATCTGTTCGTGGTGCTAACTCAAGCATTCCGTCAGCAAACCCGGCTAAGAAGGATTTCAGCGAAATCAACGTTGCATACGAAGATATCCCATTTGTAGCTTCTATGAAGGCTGAATGGCAGGCTAGATATGCTGCAATGTTCGCTGCTGCTAACAGTAAATAATTCTTAGTATTTAAAGTTTAAAGTTTGAAAGGGAGTAAAGACATATGAGCGTCAATATTAAAATTACTGACGCAGTCAAACGCTATGGAGATAACACCATTATCGCCGACCTTTCTCTGGATATTAAGGAGGGTGAATTTTTCACCCTCCTTGGTCCATCTGGATGCGGGAAGACGACTTTATTGCGTATGATTGCGGGATTTAACTCCATCGAAGGTGGGGATTTCTATTTTAACGACAAGCGAATCAATGACATTGATCCGTCTAAGAGAAACATCGGTATGGTTTTCCAGAACTATGCGATTTTCCCTCATTTATCGGTTAAGGACAATGTCGCGTTCGGGTTGAAGAACCGGAAGGCTCCGAAGGATGTAATCGATAGAGAAACGGATAAGTTCATGAAATTGATGCACATCGATGAATATGCGGAACGGATGCCGGATCGTTTGTCCGGTGGTCAGCAGCAACGTGTAGCTTTGGCTCGTGCATTGGTTATTGCACCGGATGTACTTCTGATGGATGAACCGTTGAGTAATCTGGATGCCAAACTTCGTGTGGAAATGCGTAACGTTATCAAGCAGATTCAGAACAGTGTAGGTATCACAACCGTTTATGTAACACACGATCAGGAAGAAGCAATGGCTGTCAGCGATCGTATCGCGGTTATGAACGGCGGGGATATCCAGCACATCGGAACTCCTAAGGCAATTTATCAGCGTCCTGCAAACCTGTTTGTATCTACATTTATCGGACGTACCAATATTATCGATACCAACATGACCGTGGAAGACGGTAAGTGCGTATTGCATTTCCCGAACGGTTACGATGTTGAAATGGATAATGTTCAGGATGAACATAAACAAAGTCAGAACGTCAAGGTTTCCATCCGTCCGGAAGAACTGGTTATCAATACGACTTCCGATGAAGGAATCAAGGTCGAAATTGACGACTCGATCTTCTTGGGATTGAATACGCACTATTTCGTACATACGGAAACCGGTGCCGAACTGGAAATCATCCAGGAATCCAAGATTGACAGTATCCTGCCAAAGCATTCCCAGATTGCGTTGACAGTGAAGAGCGAAAAGATTAACGTCTTTACGGAAGACGGTAGCAAGAACATCTTACTCGGTGTTGAGAATGACGGAGAACAATACAAAAAAGGCAACAGAGGGTAGGTGAGCGATATGAAGAAAAAAATTGATATTTGGATTCTGATATCGCTTGGTATCTTAGCTGCTTATGCGTTGTTCTTGTTATTCCCGATGTTTAAGCTGTTAAAAGAAGCCGTGATTGTCGACGGCAAGTTCTCTATGGAGTACTTCAAACTGTTCTTCAGTCAGTCCTTCTACTACAGTTCTCTGGGAAATTCGTTTAAAGTAACGATTTGTGCAACCATCATTACGTTGATCATCGGTATTCCTCTGGCATATTTCTACAATATGTATGACATTGCCGGAAAATCCGTAATTCAGATCATCATTATCTTATGTTGTATGTCTGCTCCGTTTATCGGTGCGTATTCCTGGATTCTGTTGTTAGGCCGTAACGGTCTGGTAACCAACATCATCAAGTTCTTAACCGGCTGGCAGGTTCCTAGTATCTACGGGTTTGGCGGTATCTTACTGGTATTGTCGCTGCAATTGTTCCCGTTGGTATTCCTGTATGTATCCGGAGCAATGAAGAATATCGATAATTCCTTGCTGGAAGCCAGTGAAAACATGGGATGTTCCGGTGTGAAGCGGTTCTTCAAGGTGGTTGTACCTTTGTGTATGCCGACGATTTTAGCGGCAACCTTGCTGGTATTCATGAGAGCGTTTGCCGATTTCGGTACGCCGTTGTTAATCGGTGAAGGGTACATTACGTTCCCGGTATTGATTTATAACCAGTATTTCGGTGAAGTCGGTACGAACCATAACTTTGCGGCAGCAATTTCTATCATCGCGATTTTAATCACGGCTGTCATCTTCCTTGTTCAGAAGTACGCATCCGACAAATTTGCGTTCAAGATGAATGCGCTGCATCCGATTGAACGGAAAAAAGCACATGGTATCAAGAATATTCTGATTCATTTTTATACATATTTCGTAGTATTTGTCGCATTTTTGCCACAGATTTACGTTATGTATACGTCATTCCAGAATACGTCCGGAAAGATTTTCGTTCCGGGTTATTCCTTTAACAGTTACAAGCAGATTAAGAAGGACTTGCTGAACTCCATCAGCAATACGTTCATCATCGGTGGTGCTGCGTTGATTCTGGTAATCTTAATTGCGGTATTGATTGCGTATCTGGTAGTCCGTCGTAAGAACGTGGTAAACAGTGTCATCGATACGATTTCCATGTTACCGTATATCATTCCGGGTTCCGTAGTCGGTATTGCGTTGATCATTGCGTTCAACACGAAGCCGATTGTGTTAACCGGTACGGCTACCATCATGATCATTGCGTTAATCATCCGTCGTTTACCGTATACAATCCGGTCATCCGTTGCAACACTGCAACAGATTCCGATGACGGTAGAAGAAGCAGCCATTTCTTTGGGATGTTCCAAGATGGGTGCATTCTTCAAGGTAACGGTTCCGATGATGGCCAATGGTATTCTGTCCGGGGCAATCTTAAGCTGGGTAACGATTATTACCGAATTGTCTACGGCAATCATCCTGTATAACTACAAGACGGTAACGTTAACCTTATCCATTTATACCCAGGTATCCCGTGGTTCCTATGGTAAGGCTGCGGCTCTGGCAACCATCCTGAACTTACTGACAGTGGCATCCCTGCTGTTGTTCATGAAAGTTTCCAAGTCCAAAGAAATTACATTCTAGTCAGACAAAGGTCGCGAAAGCGGCCTTTTGTTGTATAATGGGTGAGTATATGCAGGAGGCGTTCCAATGAGAGAACTATCGGTATTACAAGTACAGTCGGCAGTGAAATCCCTGTTTACGGAAATCTGTTTCCGTTATCCGGATGATGTGAAAAAGCAACTGGAAGAATCGATGAAAAAAGAAACGGGGAGGGCACAATCCGTATTGTCCTTGTTACTGGAAAATGAACAGTGTGCAAAAGAAAACCGGATTCCGTTGTGTCAGGATACCGGGCTGGCTGTTGTTTTTATAAAAATCGGACAGGAAGTTCATTTTACGGATGGTCTTTTGGAGGAAGCGATTCATCAGGGCGTACGGGAAGCCTATCAGCAGGCATATCTGCGGTATTCCTGTGTGAACGATCCGTTGTTTGAACGGATCAATACGAACGATAATACGCCGGCAATGATTCATTATGAGATTGTCGGAGGAAATCAAGTGGAAATTCAAGTCATGGCAAAGGGGTTCGGATCGGAAAATACCTCTGGGGTACGGATGCTGAAACCGGCACAGGGAGTGAATGGAGTCAAAGAGTTTGTGCTGGACGTTGTCCGGCAGGCAGGGCCGAATGCCTGTCCGCCGATGACGGTAGGTGTGGGTATCGGCGGTACGATGGATGTTGCGGCATGGCTGGCTAAGAAAGCGTTGATTCGCACAAACAAACAGCAGGATCCGAGGTACGCAACTCTGGAAAAAGAATTACGGGAAGAACTCAATACCCTGAACATCGGCCCGGCCGGATTGGGTGGAAAAACGACGGCACTGGATGTGCATGTGGAATATGCGCCGACACACATTGCCGGATTGCCATGCGCTGTGAATATCAATTGTCATGCGAACCGGAAGGGAAGTGTGATTTTATGAAACGATTGCAGTTACCGTTAAGCAAAGAAGTAATCCGGTCATTGAAAGCCGGGGAACAATATTATTTGTGCGGGGTGGTGTATACGGCCAGGGATGCGGCGCATAAGCGATTGCAGGAGTTATATGACGCAAAGAAACCGTTACCGATAACTGTTGAGGGACAGACAATTTATTACGTAGGACCGTCGCAAACGGCTCCGGGAAAGATATACGGAAGTGCGGGACCGACAACGTCGACCCGGATGGATGCATATATGGATATGATGTGTGATCTGAAAATGCAGGCATGCATCGGAAAAGGAAAACGGTCTGAGCATGTAAAAGAATTGTTCCGTGAGAAGGAAGTCATTTATTTCGTGACAATCGGCGGTCTGGGAGCACTGCTTCAGAATTGTGTCAGACAGGTGGAAGAGGTAGCGTTTGAGGATCTGGGTGCAGAAAAAATATCCAGACTGACCATCGAAGATTTTCCGGTATTTGTCGGTTATGATGTGTATGGCGGGGATATCTATGATTCTGGTAAGTAAGTGTTTACTGGGAGAGTGCTGCCGCTATGACGGGAAACATTGTCAATGTGATTGGGTTATACGGTTGTGTCAGAAGGAAGAATACGTTGCTGTTTGTCCGGAACAGATGGGAGGGTTACCGACACCGCGCATACCTTCGGAACAGGTCGGAAACTGTGTTGTAAACAAAGAAGGAACGGACGTTACCGATTGTTACCGGAAAGGAGCATCCGATGCGCTTCGGATTGCGAAAGAAAATCATTGTACCGTTGCCATATTGAAGAGTCTCAGTCCGAGTTGCGGGAAAGGTGTCATTTATGACGGAACCTTTACCGGTGGTAAAAGGGAGGGAAACGGTATGACGACGGAGTATCTTTTAAACGAAAATATACCGGTGTTTACCGAACAGGAAGAGGAGAACTATCATGAGTATCAAAGAAGAAGCATTGAAACTGCATACCGATCATAAAGGAAAACTGGAAATCAAAGAAAAAGTTTCCTGTACAACGCCATATGAACTGACGCTGGCGTATACACCGGGGGTTTCGTATCCGTGTCTGGAGATTGCCCAAAACAAGAGTGACGTGAACCGGTATACGAACCGTGGTAACTGCATTGCGGTTGTCAGTGACGGTACGGCGGTGCTGGGACTGGGTAATATCGGTCCGGAAGCAGGGTTACCGGTTATGGAAGGGAAAGCCTTGCTGTTCAAACATTTTGCGAACGTGGATGCGTTTCCGCTGTGTGTCGGATCGACCGATGTGGAAGATATCGTGAAATTCTGCAAAATGCTGGAACCGAGCATTGCCGGAATCAATCTGGAAGATATCAGCGCACCGCGCTGTGTCGAAATCGAACGGCGCTTACAAAAGGAAATGAACATTCCGGTATTCCATGATGACCAGCACGGTACGGCAATGGTCGTATTGGCCGGACTGATCAATGGGCTGAAGGTAGTCGGTAAAAAGAAAGAAGACTGTAAGGTTGTCATTTCCGGTACCGGAGCTGCCGGAAGTTCCATCATCAAACATCTGTATCGGTACGGATTTACCAATATCATCGCTTCGGATAAGGACGGCATCTTACGGCAAAGCGAAAAAGAACAGTATAATTTCCTGAAACAGGAACTTCTGGAATGTGTCAATAAAGACGATATTCCGTATGCGGATTTGCGGGAAGCGATGGTGGATGCCGATATCTTCATCGGTGTTTCCGCGCCGAATCTGGTGGATGAAGATATGATCCGGAGCATGAAACCGGGAAGCATCGTTTTTGCGATGGCGAATCCGACACCGGAAATTACCTACGAAAAAGCGAAAGCGGCAGGAGCAACCATTGCCGGAACGGGAAGAAGCGATGTTCCGAACCAGATCAATAACCTGCTGGCATTTCCGGGATTGTTCAGGGGATTACTGGATGCCGGTGCCGTAAAAATGCAGGAAGATATCAAAATTGAAGTATCCAAGGCATTGGCCGGGTTGGTAGCAGAAGAAGATTTGTCGGCGGATTGTGTCATTCCGAGCGTATTTGACGAAAGAGTTGTTCCGACCATTGCGAAAGCGGTAAAAGAGTTCTGTGAAAGAACGGGTAATACGAGATAAAAAAACGGGGACATCCCCGTTTTGTGTTTTATAAATCCAGTAATTTTAAAATAGCATGAACGTAGATTTCCGTCTGCCGGTCGATATCGTTCAATGTGATGAATTCGTCGTTGTCGTGCATGTGGGTGTTGCCGGTATCCGCAAAACTTCCGCCGAAGGCGATGCAGTTGTGAATGCCTTTGGCATACGTACCGCCTCCCATGGTAACCGGTTTGGAATCGGTATCACCGGTTACTTCCTGATACGATTGCAACAATACGGATACCAGATCGGAATCCATCGGGAAGAACAACGGTTCTCCGGTTCTGTGAATCGTAACGGAACCTAAGTTGCGTGCCTTGGTAGCATTCAGCATGCCTTCCGTAATCTGTTCGCTGTGCATGGTTACCGGGAACCGGATGTCGATGGTTCCGGAAACAACACCGTTTTCGGTATGAATGACACCGACGTTCAGGGTTAACTTGCCGTATTCGTCTTCAAAGTCAATGTTCATCTTTTCGCCGTTGTATCCTAAGCCGATGACATCATGATAGAATTCCACAAACGGATCCTGCATACCGGCAACGTACAAGCCTTCGATGGCATAACTGATCGCATTGACGCCGACTTCCGGAGTGGAAGCGTGTGCGGCAGAACCGATGACGACTACTGTTGTTGTATCGCCATTGACCGTTTCCGTATAAGAAATGTTGTGTTCATTGAAGAAACGGTTTAATTGATCGGAATCATAGGAATCTGTTTCCGCTTCGATTGTTACTTTTGCGCAGACGACGTTGGAAACCGTACCACCGTTGATGGAACGGATTTTGACAACCGGGCAATGGAAGGATGCACCTACCATACCTTTTTCCCCATGACATCCCGGGAACGGTCCGTCCGGTGTAAATCCGTAATCAATGTGACCTTCTTTTTCTACGTAATGAGCCAGACAGCGGGAACCGCTTTCTTCGTTGCATCCCATAATCAGCCGGACTCTCTTGTTCATGTCGGGACGTAATTGCTTGACGATTGACATCGCAATCATTGCACAGACAACCGGACCCTTGTCGTCGCTGGTACCACGGCCGTACAGTCTGCCGTCTTTCAGCGTTGCGGTAAACGGGTCGGTTGACCAGCCGTCGGATACCGGAACAACGTCCAGATGCCCGATGACACCAATCAGTTTTTCACCGGAACCCATTTCGGCATATCCGGCGTAATTGTCTAAGTTCTTTGTGGTAAATCCGTAGGATTCACACATTTTCAATGCCGCTTCGAGTACTTTGGCATTCTCGAAACCGAACGGTGTCGGTGCTTCGTTCAGATTCTCTACACTCGGATAGGAAACCAGGGTCGTAATGTTGTCGATGATTTCCTGACGGCGGCTTTTTACCATGTCTTTGATGTTCATATTCCATCCTCCTAAAAACTGTTATTATTATATCTCTGTTTTCCACTCATAAAAAGGAAAAGATGGCAGTTCGTATACCACCATCGCGAGGAAAAAAATGAATAAAATAACTAACGACTATATTGTAGAATGCTTATGAAAAGTTTACAATACTTTATGAAAAGATTTCATAAACATTTCACATTTCTATGATATTTTTTCATTCATAAGTTTTGGAGGGAAGAATATGGGCTCATTTATCATCCCGAAAGGGTATCATTCCTACTTGGATCTGAAGAAAACCGAGTTGGCAATCAAACATGTAAAAGATTTTTTTGAACGGGAACTGACGGTACAGCTGAATTTAATCCGGGTATCCGCTCCGTTATTTGTAAGACCGGAAACGGGTTTAAACGATAATCTGAACGGTGTGGAACGACCGGTAGCGTTTGACGTACCGGATGTGGACAATACCACGGCGGAAATCGTACATTCTCTGGCGAAGTGGAAACGGGATGCGTTAGGACGTTACGGTTTTGCGGTCGGGGAAGGATTGTATACCGATATGAATGCGATTCGCCGGGATGAAGAAACCGATAATATCCATTCCGTATACGTCGACCAGTGGGACTGGGAAAAGGTCATCCGTAAGGAAGACCGGAATGTGGAGACACTGATGGAAACGGTAAATGCCGTATATGAAGCATTGAAAATTACCGAAAAATACATTCACAACAAGTACGGAATCAAACCGATTCTGCCTCCGACCATTTCTTTTGTGACGACACAACAACTGGAAGATGCCTATCCGGATAAAACGGCCAGAGAGCGGGAATACATTTACTGCAAGGAACACGGTGCGGCATTTATCATGCAGATCGGCAAAACGTTGCGAAGCGGAAAGAAACACGACGGCAGAGCACCGGACTATGACGACTGGGAACTGAACGGAGACATCGTTCTGTGGAACGATATTCTGGACCGTGCCTTCGAGATTTCATCCATGGGAATCAGAGTGGACGAGGAGGCAATGGCGCGCCAGCTTAAGCTTGCCGGCGCAGAGGAAAGAGCAGAAATGGATTTCCATAAGAAGATTCTCAATAAGGAGCTTCCGTACACGATAGGCGGAGGAATCGGACAGTCGAGACTTTGCATGTACTTCCTGAGAAAGGCTCA
>JABUSI010000182.1 GCA_021442745.1 Erysipelotrichaceae bacterium
AATGACTGTGCCAATTTTTTCTCCGTGAATAACTCTGGCAAAGTTATTCATATCGTTCATATTAAATACGATCAGGTCGACTTTGTTATCCATGCACATGGAGATAGCGGTCGTATCCATGACTTGCAATCCTTTTTCGATAATTTCCATATACGTCAGATCGTCGTATTTGACTGCATCCGGATTCTTCTTCGGATCGTCGCTGTATACGCCGTCAACACCGTTTTTCGCTACAAGGATTACCTCCGCCTTGACCTCTGATGCCCGCAATGCAGCCGTTGTATCCGTTGAGAAGAACGGGCTTCCTGTACCGGCTCCGAAAATTACAATACGACCTTTTTCCAGATGACGTACGGCTCTTCTCTGAATATACGGTTCCGCAACCTTATTCATTTCAATGGCAGTCTGCACCCGTGTAGATACTCCGAGTTTTTCCAAAGCATTCTGTACTGCCAGTGCATTGATTACGGTAGCCAGCATTCCCATGTTGTCTACCTGTATCCGGTCCATATTCAACTCTTCGGCAAACTTACCGCGGATGAAATTTCCCCCTCCGACTACAATGGCGATTTCCACACCTTCATCATGAATTTCTTTCAGTTTCAAAGCTAATTCGGACAAAACCGTCGGACTGAAAATTTTCCCTTCGCCGGACAATGCTTCCCCGCTTAACTTAATCAAGACTCTCTTGTACATGATATTATTTCCTTTCATCTCTACAATATTATACTGAAATGATGCTGTAAATACAATTAAAAAAGCCATCCGAATGAATGGCTCTTTCTTAAACTTTCCTTAAGACTACTTAAAAGCGTTTGCTACTTCTTCTGCGAAGTTTTCCTGACGCTTTTCAATACCTTCACCGACAGTGTAGCGATACATTGCTTTTACGCTTGCACCGACAGACTTCAGATATTGTCCGACTTTCTGGCCCTGGTCCATGAAATAGATCTGGTCCATCAGGCAGATTTCCTGTAAAGACTTGCTGACACGTCCTTCGACGATACCTGCCAGTACCTTTTCCGGCTTACTTGCCAAGGAAGGATCGTTCTTTACGATTTCCATCTGAACATGACGTTCTTTTTCGACTACTTCAGCAGGCATTGCATCACGGGATACATATTCCGGCTTCATGGAAGCAACCTGCATTGCCATAAACTTAGCAACTTCTGCATTTTCAGGAGTTACTACTGTAACAGCAACAATCTTACCGCCATTGTGTGCATATACACCGAAGCATTCCCCGTCAGCCTTTTCAATCAACTGGAACCGACGCAACGTAATCTTTTCACCGATTGTAGCAGTTTCGTTTACGATAATATCGTTTACTGTCTGACCGTCTACATCAATTGCCAGAGCAGCATCCAAATCAGCAGGCTTGTTAGCCAAAATAGCATTGGCAATTGTATTCAAACCGGTCAAAAACATTTCATTCTTAGCAACGAAGTCTGTTTCAGAGTTCATTTCTACCATGCATGCCCAGTTTCCGTCGGTTACAACCTTTGCCAAACCTTCAGCAGCAATTCTTCCGGCTTTCTTGGCAGCCTTGGAAATACCCTTTTCACGAAGCCATTCAGAAGCCTTAGTCAAATCACCGTCGCATTCTGTCAATGCCTTCTTGCAATCCATCATACCGGCTCCGGTCATTTCACGAAGCTCTTTTACCATTGCAGCAGTAATTGCCATGTGTATGTTCCTCCTAAATTACTCAGCTTGTGCTGGTTCAGCAACAGGTGCCTTTTCTTCAGCAGCAGGTGCTTTTTCTTCTGTGTTCTTGTTGTTTCTGTTGAAAGGTCTGCGGAATTCACGATTGTTCTGACGCTGACGTCTTTCTTCCATACGTGCACGTCTTCTTCTTTCGTTTTCCTGATTCTGTTCGTCAACATTAATGATAACATCACTCATTGTAACTTCAGGCAATTCATCAGCCGTGTAAGCAACAGACAATACGCCGCCCTTTGCTTCCACGATAGCGTCTGCCATCAAAGAAACCAACAGTTTGATAGAACGAGCTGCATCATCGTTACCCGGAATCGGATAATCAACCATACCAGGATCACAGTTTGTATCACAGATACCGAATACAGGGATACCCAGTTTCTTAGCTTCTGCAACTGCGATATTTTCTTCGTTTGGTTCAACTACGAATACGGCATCCGGTAACTTCTTCATTTCCTTGATACCACCCAGGAAGTTTTCCAGACGGGAAGCTTCCTTACGGATTAATACAACTTCCTTCTTAGGATAGTTATTGATGCTTCCGGTTTCTTCCATCTGTTCGATTTCCAGTAATCTCTTGATACGCTTCTGGATTGTACGGAAGTTTGTCAAAGTTCCACCCAGCCAACGTTGATTTACGTAGAATGATCCGGAACGTAATGCTTCTTCCAAAACAACCTGTTGAGCCTGACGCTTTGTTCCTACGAACAAAACCTTTCCGCCCTTTTCAGCGATACCCTTCATAGCAGCATAAGCTGTTTCCAGGTATTCCTGTGTTTTTTCCAAATTGATAATGTACACACCGTTCTTTGCGGTGTAAATGTTTGGTTTCATTTTCGGATTCCATCTTCTTGTTAAGTGACCGAAATGAACGCCAGCTTCCAAAAGTTTTCTCATCGTAACAACTGACATTTTTAAGTCCTCCTTTTCCGTTGTGTCCTCCATCATTTCCAACAGCAATAACCTAAACAAAGTTTAAGCACGGATTGCTGAATCCATGATGTGCGATGTGCATCACAAAAGATGCCGTTTAATAGTATAAAACAATATCGGCAAAACTACAACAGTAATTTGTCTCATCTTGCCGATAATATCGTTATTTTTTCGCTCTCGGATGGGCGGCACGGTAAGTCTTCATCATATGGTCAACACTTACATGCGTATAAATCTGCGTTGTGGACAGATTTTCGTGTCCCAGCAGTTCCTGCACGGTTCGCAAATCACAGCCGTTATCCAGTAAATGAGTTGCAAAACTGTGACGAAGCATATGCGGATGGACGATTGTGTGCAAGTTGGCATTTCTGGACTCTTCCTCCAGAATATACTGAATCGCCCGGGTTGACATCGGTTTTCCTTTCGCATTCAGCAAAAGAATATCTTCCCGACTGTTTCTGACAATCATGTACTCGCGAATCAAATCCCGCAGTTCAGCATAGAACGGAATCATCCGTACTTTCGAACCTTTACCTACTACCCGTAATACCATCGAAGTCAGATCGATATCGGAAATCCGTAACGTAACCAGTTCCGATACCCGAAGTCCGCATCCGTACAGCAATTCAATGGCCAGCCGATTCCGTAAACCGTTGTTTTTGTTGAGATCCACGCTTTCCAGCAAGGCATTCACTTCATCCACAAACAGAAATTCCGGCAACCGTTTCGGAATTTTCGGTGACTTTATAGCCACAAACGGATTGGCGGGAAGATCAAGAATGGTATTCAGATAGGAATAAAACGAACGCAAAGCACTTAACGTCCTGGCTATCGAACGGGAAGATAACTGTGTCTGAGTATCGGATCCCAAGCGTAACTCACTGATATAGGACTGAATCAGATACCGGTCAACATCTTCCGGCTTTTCAATTCCTTCCCGGTCCATAAACGCATAAAACCGCCGGATATCCCGTTCATACGCCTGTGCGGTATGAAGTGAACCCGAATGTTCAAACTTTACGCGTTGTATAAACCCTTCCAGCAATTCTTCTTTCATAACGTTTCCTTTATGGACTGAATAATCGGTAATGACTGTCTGGCA
Organism: Erysipelotrichaceae bacterium; assembly: GCA_021442745.1. GTDB lineage: Bacteria > Bacillota_I > Bacilli_A > Erysipelotrichales > Erysipelotrichaceae > RGIG4607. Next base: position 3,755 of record JABUSI010000182.1, read on the forward strand.
TACGCTTCTTTACGACCCTGTTTCCGGACGGTATCACTTAACCGCATAATACCGAAATTCGCATTCATCGGTTGAAACCAATTTGGATTGGCATGGGTAATATAATCTGCCATAGCCCCGATCATTGTTGTGTTCGGGAAGACCACCGGTTCTTTCCCTTCCAGATACAACGCCATATTCAGCCCGGCAACCAGACCGGATCCGGCCGATTCGATATACCCCTCCACTCCGGTCATCTGACCGGCAAAGAACACATCATCGGATACCGTACTCTGATATGTCGGCTTTAAAGATTTCGGAGCACACAGATACGTATTCCGATGCATTACACCGTAACGCACGATTTCGCAATGTTCCAGTCCCGGAATCATCTGCAGAATACGCTTTTGTTCTCCCCACAGCAAATGTGTCTGAAAGCCGACGATGTTATATAAAGTATCATTTGCGTCATCCTGACGTAACTGTACCACGGCATACGGCCTTACACCGTCTTTTTCCAGTCCGACCGGTTTCATCGGTCCGAACAGAAGCGTCTTCATCCCGCGCTTTGCCATTACTTCAAACGGCATGCATCCTTCAAAATAAATTTCTTTTTCAAACTCATGCGTCTGTGCAGTCTTTGCGCCGATCAGTTCCCTGTAAAACACTTCAAACTCTTCTTTCGTCATCGGGCAATTGATGTAATCCGCATCACCCTTGTCATACCTTGATTTATAGTATGCCTTCGTAAAGTCAATTGATTCCTTGGTGACAATCGGGGCTGCCGCATCGTAGAAATAGAACCGGTCCGTTTTCAGGAAATCCTGAACGGATTGCGCAAATCTGCCGTCGGTCAGAGGACCCGTTGCCACAATTACCGGTCCTTCCGGCAATTCGGTAACTTCTTCATGTACTACCGTGACACCCGGAAGACTGGAAATGGTTTCCGTTAAATCTTTCGCAAACCCTTCCCGGTCTACCGCCAGTGCACTACCAGCCGGCAAACGATGTTTATCAGCCGTTTTCATAATGATACTGTCAAGTTGGCGCATCTCTTCCTTCAGCAAGCCGACGGCATTGGTCAGTGCGTCAGAACGCAAGGAATTTGAACAAACCAATTCCCCGAAATATCCGGTTTTGTGTGCCGGAGTCATCGCAACCGGTCGCATTTCATGAAGAATGACTTCATGCTTCCGTTTTACCAGCTGCCACGTTGCTTCACACCCGGCTAATCCTGCTCCGATTACGTGTACTTTCATGATTTACTCTTCTTTCTGCCCTTGAATACCCGAGGACTGGACTGATCGTTTTCGATATACCGGCATTTCGGAAATGCCGAACATCCGAAGAAATAGTTACCGTAACGGCTCTTGCGCCGTAACAAAGCCGCACCGCATTCCGGACAGACTTTATCGGTTACTTCCGGCTGTTCCTTTTCCGGTTTTTCCAACGGACTGGTGTACTTGCAAGCGGGATAATTGCTGCAGGAAATGAACTTACCGAACCTTCCCTGCCGGATTACCAGGTCATGACCGCATTCCGGACACAATTCTCCGGTCTTCTCCAGTTCCTTCTTTTCCATATTTTTATATGCATCATCAACCAATGGTTCAAAATCCTTCCAGAACGCTTTCAGTATTACAATGCTTTCCTGGTTTCCTTCGGCAATGTAATCCAGATCGTTTTCCATTGCCGCAGTATACTTCACGTTAATGATGCTGCTGAAAAACTCATTCAGCTTACGGCTTGTCAGGTCACCTTGCTCCGTCGGAATGAAAACTTTTGTCTTGGAACCGTCACTGGCTTTTTCCAGAGAAACGTAACCTCTGTCCTGGATTGTCTTGATGATTGTCGCATACGTAGACGGTCTTCCGATTCCATATTCTTCCATCGCCTTGATCAGACGGGATTCAGAATACCGCAAAGGAGGTTCCGTAAAATGTTGTTTCGGTTCAACCTTTACTGCATCCAGTGTCATACCATCCTGCAATGCCGGCAGAATTTCATCTTTGTTGGACTCATATTTCTCATAGACTTTCAGATAACCGTCAAAAGCCAGTTCCTTACCGTTTGCCACGTAATCGTATCCGTTAGAGGAAATAACAGCCGTTACGGTATCAAACCTGGCATCTGACATTAACGCCGCCAATGCACGGTAATAGATAAAAGAATACAGTTTGTATTCATCATTTGTTAAATCGCCTTTGATTTCTTCCGGAATCATGGCTAAGTCCGTAGGACGAATGGCTTCATGTGCATCCTGCGCGGAATCCTTGTTCTTCATCGCATAATAACCGGTGTAATTCTTACCGTACCGTTCGGTAATGACTTCCTTCGCCTGTGCCATAAATACGTCAGACAACCGCAAGGAATCCGTACGCATATACGTAATCAGACCGGTAGGTTCCCCATGAATTTCCACACCTTCATACAGTTTCTGAGCCACTGTCATGGTTTTACTGGAACTGAATCCCAGTTTTGTGTTGGCTTCCTGTTGTAACGTAGAAGTAATGAACGGTGGACGCGGTCCTTTCCCTTTTACCTGCCTTTTCAGGGACGTTACGGTAAACGGATTCGTACTTCCCGATACGGCAGCATTGGCTTCTTCCTCATTGGACAATACCGCTTTTTTGCCGTTGATTCTGGTAAGTTCCGCTGTAAACGTCTTGGAAGACACTTTAAAAGCCGCAGAAACCGTCCAGTATTCTTCCGGAACAAACGCTTTGATTTCATCTTCCCTGTCCACAATCAGCTTCAACGCAACCGATTGTACTCTTCCTGCCGATTTACTCTTAATCTTGGAATTCAGCAATTTGGACAGTTTAAAACCGATAATACGGTCCAGAATTCTTCTGGTTTCCTGCGAATGAACCATATCCATATCAATGGTTCTCGGATGATTGAATGCTTCTTTGATGGCCGGTTTGGTGATTTCATGGAACTCGATCCGCTTTGTCGTATCGATATCCAGTCCCAGTTCTCTTGCCAGATGCCAGGAAATCGCTTCTCCTTCCCGGTCAGCATCGGTTGCCAGATATACTTCATCGGCTTCTTTTACCTTTTTCTTCAAGTCGCGGACAACATCCTTTTTATCCGAATTCAGCACGTAAGTCGCTTTAAAATCATTCTCAATATCAACACCGAGACCGCCTTTTCCGGTTGTTGCCAGATCGCATATATGCCCTTTGCTGGACTGCACGTCAAAGTCGGATCCCAGATACTTTCCGATTGTCTTTGTCTTTGTCGGAGATTCCACAATAACCAATTGTTTCATCGTATTCACTTCCTTCAATTTCAAAAATGTATTACACATCCATCGATTTGTCAAAACTTTTTTGCTGCCAGTTCTTCCAAATCATCCTTATTATATATGACGTTTGCCCCCTGACTGATTAACAGATTGCATCCTTCACCATACACGTCATACAAAGGATGAACAACCGTATATACTTCTTTTCCCAGTTCCAGAGCCGCATTGACACTGACCATACTTCCACCTTGTTTTACGCAGCTGGGCACAACAAGAAAATCCCCCAAAGCTGCAATAATCCGGTTACGAAACGGAAAATGATACTTCTGTGGCCGTACACCCTGAGGGTATTCGCTGATCAGCAGTTGTTCCTTCTTCATCCGTTCGTATAACGATGCATTCTGCAACGGATACACGATATCCAGTCCGTTTCCCAAAACCCCGATGGAATGACGGCTGTATGTGTGGGCAATGGCATCAATACCTTTCGCCATTCCGGATACAATTACCCGACGGGAGTTATACCGGACAACTTCCTTTGTGCAGAATTCCCCATAGGCATCATACACCCGTGAACCGACAACGGCACAGGTCTCTTTATGTAACAGGTTCGGATCACCTTCATAAAACAATACCCATGGAGGGTCTTTTAATTCCAGAAGGCGTTTCGGATACTCTTTGTCCAGAATGGTGATATGGTTCTGGACCGGCTTTGTGACCGAATACGGTTCGTTGTTTTCCAAAGCAGATGTAATTTTATTGTAATCACCCTGATACTTCAGGGCATAGGCATACAGTTGTTCACGGTTCATTTTCTTCGCCTCCGTGTTTTCTATATGTTCTGCCCTGCAGGATTCCTAAAGAAAAATAGCCACGAAAAGTGACTATAAATCAAGTGTAAGCTGGTCCATCTCCGCTACCGGCCGGTAACTGTGTCTGTAAATCGGTAACAGACCGTAAGTATGCAACGCCTCCAGATGAGCTTTGGTCGGATACCCTTTGTGTTTCGCAAAACCGTATTGCGGATAGATAGCGTCATATTCCTTCATAATCCGGTCTCTGGTAACTTTTGCAAGTATACTTCCGGCGGCAATACTGCAGGATAACTGATCTCCTTTGACCAGAGGAGTAACCGTCTTTTCAACAGCCGGAAGCGGCATCGCATCCGTCAGTACTTCCTCACACGGTGCATCAGCAGCAATCTTTTCCATGGTCATCTGTGTCGCCCGGTAAATATTGTATTTGTCAATGATTTCCGGTGTAACGATTTCAATACGGTACCATACCGCATCTTTTCTGATACGTTCAAACAGTTCTTCCCGTTTCTTTTCCGTTATCCCCTTGGAATCATAGATTTCACCTGATTCGTATCCGGCCGGAAACACGACACCGGCTACAACCAGCGGACCGGCAATCGGCCCTCTTCCCGCTTCGTCAATTCCCACGCATATCACGTTTCTTGACCAGCAATCCTTTTCATATGTATTCGGTGTCTGTTTCATGGCTTCTCCCAGCTGATTCGTCCGACTTTATCCTGTCGGATTTCGCGAATCAATGCCTGTACCGTACGGTCTTCGTCAACTGTATTCCCGGCTCTTAAAAACCCTCTGGAACGTCCGATAGCCAATACATTTTCCCATACGTCGTCCTGCAGGGAAATGTGATAGCGCTGCCGGATCAGTTCCGGATACTCTTTCATCAGATATTCCATTGCCGTGTATGCCAGATCTTCCATCGGCAGAATATTGTCATTGATTGCACCGGTTATTGCCAGTACTTTTCCGATACTCTGGTCGTCAAATCTCGGCCATAATACACCGGGCGTGTCCAGCAATTCCAGTTCATTTGATACTTTAACCCATTTCAGAGAACGGGTAACCCCCGGACGGTCCGCCGTCTCGGCAACTTTTCGTTTTGCCAGCCGGTTAATCAGCGTAGATTTCCCTACATTGGGAATTCCGGCTACCATCGCCTTGATTGCCATCGGTTTGATTCCTTTACGGATCTGCCGCTCGATTTTTTCTTTCATCAGCTGCTGACATTTCGGAACCAGAAGCTTTGCCAGATCTTCCTTTGTCAGGTCCGCACTGATTGCCATCTGGTTATCGTCTGTCAGTTTTTCAATCCATTGTTTTGTAATTACCGGATCCGCTTTGTCTTTCTTGGACAACACAATCAGACAAGGCTTGTTTCCGCGAATCTGCTGAATCATCGGGTTTTCGGAAGCCTGTGGAATTCGGGCATCACGGATTTCAATTACCATATCAACCGATTTGATTTTCTCTTCCATTTCCCGTTTGGCTTTCGTCATATGCCCCGGGAACCATTGAATTGCCACTTACTTCACCACCTTCATTTCAGAAAACGGGAACCACACCCACAGATGCACACTTTCCAGTTCATCTTCTGTAAACACCCCGAAATACCGGGAATCCGAACTGTGACGGCGGTTATCTCCTAACAGGAAATATTCGTCTTCCTGTAACGTAACCGGGCCGAAATCTTCGGTAAATACGCCGTACTTCGCCGTTTCTTCAGCTACGTATGTTTCATCCAGAAAATCCTGGTCCAGCGGTTCGTCATTCACATAAATCACACCGTCTTTACAAAAGATGGTTTCATTCGGTAAACCTATCACCCGTTTGACGATTTTTTCGTCCTTTGCTTCCAGATAGGCAACCACGACGTCATACCGGGAAACCCCATGCAAACGATACGATATCTTACTGGTAAATGCCAGTTGTCCGTCCTGCAGCGTAGGATACATACTTGGCCCCGAGACCTGTACCGGCTGGGTTATAAACGTTACCAGCAACCAGACAAACACAAAGCAGAACACAAACGACTTAATCCAGTCAATCAGTTCCTTTTTCCAATCTGTTTTTTCCATAGAGTCCTCCTTCCCGTTAAGAAAAAAGCCGATCGTCCGACCGGCATTTCTCTGTTAGCGAATTTCTTCAATACGTGAAGCTTTACCAGAACGGCCACGTAAATAGTACAGTTTAGCTCTTCTGACTTTACCACGACGTACTACGTCAACGTGATCGATGACCGGTGAATGAACAGGGAACGTTCTTTCTACGCCGACACCGTTGGACATTTTACGAACCGTAAAGGTTTCGCCGATGCCCTTACCGCCACGAGCGATAACTACACCTTCAAACAACTGAATTCTGCTCTTTTCGCCTTCCTTAATCTGCACGTATACTTTTACCGTGCATCCCGGACGGAAATCAGGAATGTCGTCACGTAACTGACTTTTTGTGATTTCTCTTACCAAACCTAAGTTCATGATTTTTCTCCTTTTCTTTCGTTTCGAAATGAATCCATGGCTCATGACTCATATGTTCAGCGGAACCACTTAAGCCTCACAGGCTTTAATATTTTATCAAATGATTACGTTGAATACAAGTGTTTTTATTTACTTCTTTCGGTATTCATGTAAAAATACTGTTACATGAGAAAGGATGATCCGATGCTTCACATTTCTGCGATTCGTCTGCCGGTTGATACGGACGTAAAACAGCTTAAACAGGAAATTCTTAAAATACTGAAAATCAGAGAATCGGATCTTATCGGTTACCGGATCACCCGAAGGTCACTGGACGCCAGAAAACGGCATGATCTTCACTATGTATACGGTGTGGACTGTGAAGTATCCCGACCTTTGAATAAACTGCCGGAAGGAGTAACGCAAGCCAAATCCACTGCGTACAAATATGTTACTCCGGGCACAAAACCGTTACAGCATAACGTTATCGTTGTCGGATTCGGACCTGCCGGTATGTTTGCGGCATTACAGCTGGCAAGGCAGGGTTACTGCCCACTGGTGCTGGAACGCGGTGCCGATGTGGACAGCCGTGTTTTGGCCGTCGAGCAATACTGGCGTAAAGGTGTTCTCGATGAAAACACCAATGTACAATATGGAGAAGGCGGTGCCGGAACGTTTTCTGACGGCAAGCTGACTACCCGGATAAAGGACTACCGGGTACAAAAGGTTCTGGATGAATTCGTTTCCATGGGCGCTGATCCGACCATCTCTTATGTCTCTAATCCGCACGTCGGTACCGACGTATTACGGACAGTTGTCAAACGAATCCGCAAGGAAATCGAATCACTGGGCGGAACCGTACTGTTTCATCACACTGTTGACGATATCGAAACGGACAACGGAAAAATCAGCGCCGTCATCGCGAACGGAAACCGGTTTTTATGTGATGTCTGCATTTTCGCAATCGGTCACAGTGCCTTTGACAGTTTCCGGATGTTAAACAGCCACGGTCTGGAAATGGAAAACAAACCGTTTGCGGTCGGTGTCCGGATTGAACACCAACAGGCGGTAATCAATGAAATCCAATATCACGGATATGAAAAACAGGAACTCTTACCGCCTGCAGAATACCATATCTCTTATACCGCTTCCAACGGAAAAGGCGTATATTCGTTTTGTATGTGTCCGGGCGGACTTGTGGTTGCCAGCAGCAGCGAAAAACAGTCGATTGTCACAAACGGCATGAGTTATCATGCCCGCAATCTGGAAAATGCCAACAGTGCTTTACTGGTACAGGTAAATTCCGACGATTACGGCAATCAACTGTTCGACGGGTTCCGTTACCAGCGCAATCTGGAAAAACGCGCATACGAGCTTGGAAAACGCTCCAGTGCCGCACCCGCACAACTGGCAGGCAATTATCTGAACCCTACAATTCCCAACATAGTACAATCCGTAAAACCGACATATTCTCCCGGGGTACAGATGACGGATTTACACGACTTGTTTTCGCCGGAAATAAACACAGCACTTACGGAAGCCCTTACGGTATACGAACAAAAAATGCCGGGATTTGTAAGCAAGGACGCAATCATGACAGCACCGGAAACCCGCAGCAGTTCTCCGGTACGCATAATCCGTGACCACACGACACTGCAGGCAACCATCGAAGGAATCTATCCTTGCGGTGAAGGTGCAGGATATGCCGGTGGAATTGTCAGCAGCGCTATTGACGGACTGAAATGCGCGGAAGCCGTAGTATCCTTATATAAACCAAAACGAGACTAATGACAGTCTCGTTTTATTTCGTCCAAAAGTTTCTGTTCTTCTTTGGTCAGCTGCTTCTTTTCCAGCAAATCCGGGCGTTTCTGCAATGTCTGCCGCAACGACTCTTTTAAGCGCCATATACGGATGTTTTCATGATGTCCCGACAACAATATCTCCGGAACTTCATACCCGTCATATACTGCCGGTTTGGTGTATTGAGGATATTCCAGCAACCCCTGTTCAAAGGATTCATCCTCGTAAGAATCTTTTCTGATGACGCCGTCAAGAAGCCGGACCACGGCATCGGTAAATACCATCGCTGCCGTTTCTCCCCCCGTCAATACGAAATCACCTAATGACAGTTCCATATCGATATAGTTTTTGATCCGGGCGTCAAATCCTTCATAATGACCGCACACAAACATCAGTTCGTCTTCCATAGCCAGCTTATGGGCAATCGGCTGACGAAAAGTCGTTCCTTCGGGAGTAACCAGAATAACTTTCGTGCGCTCCGTTTTGTTTGCCTGTATTGCATCGGCAAGAGGCTGACAGGCAAGAATCATACCCTGTCCGCCACCGTATGGCGTATCATCCACTTTATTGTGTTTATCCTTGGTATACTCACGGAAATTGATACACTCAATTTCCACTTTTCCGGCATCTGTTGCGCGCTTGATAATACTGCAGTTCAGAAAGCCATCAAACATCTCCGGAAAAATAGTCAGGATTTTGATTTTCATAACATCCCCTCGATCAATTCCAGAACAATCGTCCCCTTCTGCAGATCCACATTCTTCACAAACGCATCCACAAAAGGAACCAGTGTTTTCTTGTTTCCGACCTGAATCCGGAGATTCGCATGTGTGATTCCTTCCAGTACTTCCACAACCTTACCGATTTCCTTTCCGTCACAGATAACCGTCAATCCGGTTAACTCACGGAAATAATACTGTCCTTCCGGTAACGGGGAAATCGTATCTTCGTCTACCTCCAGTAAACTTCCGACATATTGTTCCACCAGATTGATATCCTTTTTTCCTTCAAACGAAATCAGAATCATTCCTTTGTGATTCCGATAACCGGCAATCGTTTCCTGTACCCTGTTTTTTCCTTGAGTCAGAGTAATTTTTGCGCCTTTCGCAAACCGTTTGTCCGCAAAATCCGTATAACTCATGACCTTCAGTTCCCCTTTGATCCCAAAAGTATTCACAACTTCGCCAACCGTTACATAGTTCATAGAGTATCCTCCAAAAAAGGATGCTATTTAGCATCCTCGTAAGATTCAAACTTTACTGAGATTCTCTTGCCTTCCAGACGTGACGCAATACTCATTGTGTTACGAATGGCCATTGCCATGGAACCCTGCCGTCCGATTAAACGGGCGATATCCTCACTCTTCGCGTATACGAACAACAAGACTTCGTTTTCATCCAGACTTTCTCTTTGTTCGACGCGGATCGTCTGCGGGTCATCAACAATCGGCTTTACCAAATCAAGCAAAACTTGTTTGCAGTCTACCATGATTTACTTTCCTTCGCGGAACTTCTTCATGATTCCCTGGCTTTGCAACAGATTGCGAACCGTATCAGATGGTTGCGCACCTACTGATAACCACTTCAATGCTGCTTCTTCATTAATAACCACTGTTGCCGGGTTTGTTGTCGGATTGTATTGTCCTACAACTTCAATGAAACGACCGTCACGACGAGCATGAGAGTCAGCAGCTACAATTCTATATACAGGAGCTTTTTTTGCACCCATTCTTGCTAAACGTAATTTTACTGCCATATGTTTATCCTCCTTAACGCTCGTTTATCTTACCAAACGCGCAAACGTCTGTCAAGTGTTTTTCCTTAACACCTTTGTCATTTTTTCTTTTCTTCCACTTCTGAAGTCGATGCATCGTATTTCAGTTCGATGTTCCATGTCATCGTATCAAAATCACCGGTAATTTTGCACAGATTCTGTTCAACCTGAAAAGAAAAACAATCGTACGTATACCATCCTTCGCAACCTGACCTTAACAGTTCCTTTCCTTTCTGTATTGCCTGCGTCTGAAGATACGTCAGTTCTTCATACGCTTCCATTTGTTTCTGCAATTGCAGGATAACCTGTAACCGTTCCAACTGAATATGGGTCAACGTGCAATAGAAAGAAAGAAACAGCATCGCCGCAATGCTAGTAAAGGCAGGAACGCTTCCCGATCCAGTATCGTTTTCCCTCAATCGTCGCATACACTTCACCTGATTCTTCCTCAAACTGCAGTTGCTCGATATCCTGCAATACGACTAACGTACCGGGATGAATCATCAGTTGTCCGTTGATGATTTCCATCGTATACGTTTCCGTACCCTTCTTCATCCGGATTCTGTCTTCTTCTACTTCCGAAACATCATAATACGCCATATGAACACGTAACTGTCCGAAGGCAACCATCCGCAACAGCGTTTCGCTTTCCATTTGTATTTCCTTTACCGTCTGCAAATGAACAGTCATTAACGGTAACACGCTGAGGGCTACGGAGATTGCCAGAATAGCCTCAATCATCGTAAATCCCTTCGCATTCACACGAAATCCCGATATGATTCTGCGCACTGAAATCCACCTCTTCCTTCCGTAACGTATTCCGGCTTTGAACATATGTATAAACCCATACCGAACCGTACAACCCGATACAACAGACGATGCAAAGCGAAATCACACCGTCAAGCAAAAGACTTCCGTTTACGGTTCGATATCCAGTCTTCCGAATCCCAACCATAGTTTTACTACCAGTTCCTGCGCTTCCCCCGCCAACGTCATTGTCTTTGCCCGGTACACATTTCCTCTTTCGTTTACGGATATCCCGTCATTTTCAACAAACACGTTCACGTTAAGCAATTCCATCCAGTCCGCAACCTCAATCTGTTCTTTTCTTCCATAGAGAATTGCCGTCTGCTGTGACAATGCCAGACGTTCTTTCATATAGTCTGCAACCAGTCGCAACGGAACCCGTTTCGGGCTTTTCGCAACCGACAAACATACCGATACACTCACAATTGCCAGTACCAGAATCATTTCCAGTACGGTATATCCTTTACTTCGCTTCCGCCTGCCCATTTCTGATGACAATTCTCTTTCCGTTCGGACACGCCCGTTGATTCTCTTTTAAATACCCGCCTTGCACAAGATCATCCATATCGACTTCTGCTGTATCATGTTCCAGCTGGTACAGTAAAATCTGCGAATTCACAACCTCTACCAGTGCATCGCATCCTTTCGTCTGAATAATCTCTCTTTTCTGCTGAATGTTCGGTAACGTAATCAGAAAAACAATGGAAATCACACTTAATACCAGAATCATTTCCAATACGGTAAAACCTTTCACTTTTCCACCTCCTATAATTCTTCCAGCAATTGCAGCGGCAGTAACAGCATCTGGTATACCAGAATTACCATAATACCGATGGAACCGTATGCCGCTATACTGATTCGCATAGCCAGACGACTGCAGTATTTGCCAATCCATTGCCGGGTTATCATTTCATACTGTTCACAAACCGTCTGTACATTCCCGGCCGCAATTCCCATATTCAGCATCTGTACAAACAATTCATCCATCATCGGCACCCGAATAGCGCTTGAAAGTTCCGTTCCGCTCAGCAGATTACAATCAACTTCCCTTGCCAGATACGGAATCCATTTATTCGCTGTATACTGTTTCAAAACTTCCACGGAATGTTTTGTCGAAATTCCCTGTACAAGCAGTTGTCTGTAGGAATCCACAAATACGTAGGAAACAATTTTGCCCGCAACGGTATGCAGTCCGATAATTCCCAGCAGTTTTTCCATACGCACGAAATCGTTTTTCCGATACATCCTGCCAAGAATCATGACAAAGACGGATAGCAGGGCCAAAAGCATCCATACCCCCAACGTAACCGTCTGTAAAAACGTTATGATTCCATTCGAAGCAGATACATCCAGCATCGATATGACGGAAGGCATCAGATAAAAGGAAAACACGGACAGTACAAGCAAAGAAAACGCCATCATACATAACGGATAGGTAATCTGCGCAAACAGATTCTTAACCAGTCCTTTACGGAACGACACGACATTAACCGTTACCTGAATGGCTTTCTGTAACGGTAAAAAAGAAAGAAAATACGAAATCAGTCCGGAATATTCGTCCTGAAACGTCATAGAAAGCACCTCAGGAAGCGAAAGTCCCTGACCGAGATACTCTTTCACACGATTGTCTTTGGTGCCGTATACAATATCTAACGCTTCCGTAAACGGATACGATTCACAAAGACTGCCCATCATGTTCCACCGGTATTCATCCATGGATATTTTTCTGTGGTTCAATCCATCTTTTCTGTACCGCATACTCGATTTCCTCCTCCATACATTTCATTACCCTGTTACCGTTCAGAACTTCGGCAATATCGTATCGGTCATATATTTCATACAAACTGATCATCCTGGCATGATTACGCAGCGGAAACAACCGCTGGTTGGCAATACCGGCTAGCGTTTCTTCCAGTTCGGCCCTGGTGATATTCAGATCGTACAGTCTGGCGATGGTTCCGGAG
>JABUSI010000423.1 GCA_021442745.1 Erysipelotrichaceae bacterium
GTTTTCCACCAATACACGCCACGATTCGTCATCCCCGCGGAACTTGATTTCCTCCAGTTCCGTGGTAATGGTAATTTCCGGACGGATGACCTTCAGCGACAACAATACCGAATTTACAAGTTCCTTCATATCGATGTCCACAATCACGTGTTCCGAAGAACTCAGCAGATAATCCAGCCGGTTCAGAAACAGAAGGCTGTGTACTTTCCGTTCCAGACGATCGGCATTTTCAATAATAACGTCTACACTTTTTTCCAGTGTTTCGTACGGATAAATACCATCCTTGATACTTTCTCCGTACGACTTGATGGTCGCAATCGGCGTTTTCAAATCATGAGAGATGTTGTGAATCATTTCTTCCTTGATTTCATCCTGTTTTTTCAATTCTTCCCTCATGTTTACCAGCGCAAACGCCACTTCCCCGATTTCATCGCTCCGGTCAATCTGCAGCGTCGGGTCTTCCCCGTTCCGGATTTTTTCAATGTACGTCCGGATCTGGTTCAGCGGATGCAGCAGGGACGTTACCCACAGTAACAACAATACGAACAATAACGCTACTACGACCGCTGAAATATTCGATACCGACGTAAACAGCGTATTTTCAATCGCGTTGGCGTACGACCGGTCGACAAACGACAGAATCTGTGTATTGTTGTCAATTTCTCCTAACAGGTAATAGATGGTATGGGCACTCTGGAATGCCGAGTACCCTCTTCTCTGTCCCGTCGGGTTGTTCATAATCATATTGTATGCCATCGACATATCCTGGTCGTGAAGATACGTACCGATAAAATCCACCTGTTTTCCCTTTTTGAACACGACATGAGACACCTCATATTGAGACGATTCATAGTTCTCGTAATTGTATCCGCCTTTTTTATACGTACTGATTACGAAATCCTGCCAGCTTTCCAGCATTTCATACGTCTGGGTTGCCGCAATCGTCGTAATCGATGACCGTACATACACGAAGAACAACAGGAAAAACACAATACTGCTGCACAGAATGATAGAGATCAGCTGTTGTGCCAGTGACAGACCGGCAAGCCATTTCTGAATTCTTCTCATGAGTCTAACCGGTACCCGTAAGCATAAATACTGTTGATATTCAGTCCCGGCATCTTTTTCCGCAACCGCCGCATGGTATCGTCTACCACTCTGTCCTGCGTAAAGGAATCATATCCCCATACCCCGGATAAAATCTGTTCCCGGGTAAACGGTTTTTCTTTATTCTTCACAAAAAACATCAGCAGGTTATATTCCAGGGTAGTCAGAGGGATGACTTCCCCGTCTTTGTATACTTTACGCTGGGTATCATCAATCTCATACCCGTTCACTTCCACCCGCATACTGTCCCGATACGTACGTTTCATGATGTTATTGACACGCAATACCATTTCCTTCATGCTGAACGGTTTGGTAATGTAATCGTCACTGCCCTTTTCCAGTCCGATAATCCGGTCAAATTCCTTATCCCGTGCTGACATAAAGATAACGGGAATATCGGTTGTTTTCCGACGGATTTCTTCAATCAGGTCAAATCCGCTCTTATCATCCAGCATAATATCCAGCAGCCATAAATGGATATCATCGTCATTCACGTGAGCTTCCGCTTCGTCATACGTATAATAACTGCGGACTTCGTATCCTTCTTTTTCCAGATAACGCTTCACCAGCGAGTTTAAATCGCGCTCGTCTTCCACTACTGCGATTACCTTTTTCACGAAAATCACCTCTTGACAGTATTGTAACACAAAAACCGGCGTTTACTTTGTCTGATTTTCCAGGGACGCTTTCACAAACTCCCGGAACAACGGATGGGCCTTATTCGGACGGCTCTTGAATTCCGGATGATACTGTACCGCCACAAAGAACGGATGATCTTCCAGTTCAACCGCTTCTACCAGCGTTCCGTTCGGACTGGTACCGACAACAGACAGGCCATGGGCTATGCATTCTTCCCGATACGCATTCGCAAATTCATAACGATGACGATGCCGTTCCTGAATGATTCCCTGTCCGTAACAATCAAACAGCCTGCTGCCCGGTTTTACCATGCAAGGATAGGCACCCAGACGCATGGTTCCTCCCATTTTTTCCACCGACAGCTGGTCCGGCATCAAATCGATTACTTTATGTGCGGAAGCCGGCGCAAATTCCGCTGAATTCGCATCCGCATATCCCAGCACGTTCCGGCAGAATTCAATTACCGCAATCTGCATACCCAGACACAATCCCAGATACGGGATTTTATGTTCCCTGGCATATTTAGCCGCCAGGATTTTTCCTTCGATTCCGCGGTTTCCGAATCCGCCCGGCACAATGATACCGGTAACGTCCCAAAGCAGGGAATCCACGGTTGCTTCCGTCAATTGTTCGCTGTCAATCCAATGAATGTCAATGTGCGTTCCGTTTTCATATCCGCCATGACGCAAAGCTTCCACAACCGACAGATACGCATCATGCAAGGCAACATATTTACCAACCAGCGCAATCTGTACATGCAATTCTCTCGACTGAATCCGTTTGACCAGATCCCGCCATTCTTTATAATTGCTGCTCGGACAATCCAGATGCAAAATCCGGCATACGATATCGGACAAATGATTCCGCTCCAGCATCAACGGTGCTTCATACAGCGAATGCACCGTCCGGTTTTCAATCACACATTCAACCGGTACATTACAGAACAGGGAAATCTTCTTTTTTACACTGTCCTGCAACGGTTCATCCACTCTGGCAACAATAATATCCGGACTGATACCGATGGAACGCAATTCCTTCACGCTGTGCTGTGTCGGTTTTGACTTCTGTTCCCCGCTGGCACCAATGGTCGGAACCAGTGTTACGTGTACAAAACAGCAATTCTCTTTTCCCACTTCCACGGAAATCTGCCGGATGGCTTCCAGAAACGGCTGGGACTCGATATCTCCCGTCGTTCCTCCGATTTCCGTAATGACAACATCCGCCTGCGAATGTTCTCCTACCTTATACACAAAATCCTTGATTTCCTGTGTAATATGCGGAATGACCTGAACCGTTTCCCCGAGATACGCCCCTTCACGTTCCTTGTTCAATACTTTCCAATACACCTTACCGGTTGTCAGATTGGAATACTTATTCAGGTTTTCATCGATAAACCGTTCGTAATGTCCCAGGTCCAGATCCGTTTCCGCACCATCCTCGGTCACAAACACTTCCCCGTGCTGAATCGGATTCATTGTCCCCGGGTCCACATTGATATACGGATCCATTTTCTGGGAAGCGACACGCACTCCCCGCTCCTTCAGTAATCTTCCGATGGATGCGGCCGTAATTCCTTTGCCTAAGCCGCTTACCACTCCGCCCGTCACAAAAATATACTTCATAAAACTCCCTCCAGACCATGAAAAAAGGGGCTTTCAAAAAACCACGCCAGCAGCGTTTTTTTTTTGAAAAGTCCCTCTAAAAAACTTTACCCAATTAGTATACCCCGGTTTTTTTTCATATGCAAGAGGTTAATGAAAAGAATCCAGAACCCGTAAATATTCTCTTTTGTTGTTGGCCTCCAGAAGTTTCATATACACATGGAACATGTCATACATCTCTTCCGGCTGAAACGGTGTCCGCCTCTCCGCAATCCATTTGCGAAGTTCCGCCAGTTCATCCGCAATGATACTCCTGACGGATTCCGGATACTTCATTTTTTCGGAATGTTCCGCATATTCGTCTTCATCCAGCAATACTTCGGTACCGTCCGGATACAGTTTCACATCCAGGTCGTAATCGATATGTTTCAGCGCTTCCCCGTCATAAATAGCCGGAGATGCCAGATTGCAGTAATAGTACACTCCCGTTTTCCGCATCATGCAGATAATGTTAAACCAGTGATCCGGATAAAAGAAACAGATAGCCGGTTCCCTTGTATACCACTTTCTTCCGTCCGCTTCCGTCACCCATGTTTTATTGGTCACCACAATGGTCCGCTTGTCATTCGCTTCCATCACAAATCCCATCGACCAGGTGCGATGTAAGGAACCATCGTGCTTAAAACTCTGTACGTAAATCAACGATCCGACTTTAGGTCCCATGCAGTTCTCCTTTCAAAACACGTTATTTATTATACTCTAAACATAAAAAAAGAAAAGAGCGAAACTCTTTTCTAGTTGTGATGCAAGCGCGTATCGATGATCGGTACAACCACCAGACAAACCAGCATCGTCGGGATCATATACCAGGCATTGTAGGTAACGGAACCCAGCCATGGTGTTGCCCAATAGATATGTCCGGCGACAATATGCAACCCCAGACGAACCAGATTGGTTACGGCTGCCCCGGTATAAAACTTACCGTAATTCGGGAATACCGAACTCAATCCGTAAATACCGAATGCCAGCGGATATTCCATCATAAACTGGATGAAAATCTGGAAAATGCTGAATCCGTCGGAATTCTGTACCAGCCACATCTGACCGGTCATAAACTGCAATACAACCGACAGTGTCGCAACGACAACACCTTTCTTCCATCCCAGATGGTAACTGCACAGAATCAGTGCCACAACACCTAATCCCAGCGTACCGCCCTGCGGCATTTTAAAGAACGGAATCATATTGGAAATCACATCCAATACGTAGAAGAGAGCCAGATACATGGCCATAAGTACAAGATCTTTGGTTTGATTTGATTTCATAAAAAAACACCTCCCATTGAGGCGCAAGGAATATTGTAAACTCCCTACGCTAGCCTTACCTAGATCAGGTGATTAAGGGTCTTCCCAAAACGGGAATCTCAGCTTTCGCTCCCCTGTTCACGTAATGTAGTATAACACAATTTTACAGAGTATGATATACTTTTTGCGAGGTGAATCCTTATGTTTCAGACCGTAACGTATCCAAACGATCCCGACAAATTCTATACACTCCTTCTTCAGCAGGCCAAAGCCTTAACGGAAGGCGAAACCGACGACATTGCCATTTTGTCCAATCTCAGTGCTTTGCTGGGACAGGGACTGGCAGAAATCAACTGGGTCGGATTTTACCGTTATATGAACGGAGAATTGTTACTCGGCCCGTTTCAGGGATTACCGGCCTGCGTACATATTCCTATCGGCAAAGGTGTCTGCGGCACGGCTGCCAGAACCTTACAGACCCAGCGGGTTGAGGACGTGCACCTGTTTCCGGGACACATTGCCTGTGACGGTGCCAGCGAATCGGAAATTGTCATTCCGATGGTGGTAAATAATGAATTATACGGGGTTCTTGACATCGATGCACCGGTGAAAAACCGTTTTACGGAAACAGACCGGCAGTACCTGGAACGGTTTGTGAAAGACTTATGTGACTATATCGAAAAAAAGTAAGATTGTTCATCAATCCTACTTTTTTTAGTTTCCGTATTTCTGTTGTAAATACACAACCGTCTGATCGACTGCCGGTCGTAACGGGAACAGCTTGCACGTGGCATTTCCGATGGTACACGTATTGACGAACCCTTTTCGTTCCAACCGGCGTCCCGGTTCCATGAATTCGTCACTGTCCAGTTCCAGATCCAGATATTCCACCCATTTCTGACCGGATTCGGTTTCCACGCTTCCGCCCTGCAATACAATCGGACGGACACCGCTGCGGTATTCTCCCAGATGCATCCCGGTACAATTCGTATAATCCACTCCCAGTAACAGGACATATGCCTGAAGTTTCCATAACTGTCCCAAAGGAGATTCGTTTGACAGACTATAATGCAGGGAATGTTCACTGCAGATTAATTTCGCATATTTCCCGTATGCCACAAACGCACTGGACGGGTGATAGGAAAAATAGACTCCCTGTCGCCTGCGGAAATTCTCAACGACTCTTCCCATTTTCCGCGTATCGGACATTCTCGGGTCAAAAGCCGGGGTGTGTTCCCGAATCGTATGGAATAATCTTCTGTCAATCGGCGGACGACACCAGCACGAAGGTTCCGTATTATCCCCCGACTGCAACGGCATGACAATGGTGCCTTCATACCCTACCGCATCCATCAGGGCATCCACCACCGTCTGTGCTCCTCCGACAACATAACCGAAGGATTTCAGAGAAGAATGCACTTCCAGTACCATTCCGTTTCTGACTCCCAGTTCACGCAAGGAACGTACCAGTTGTTCTTTGGTGAGTACTTCCGTAATCATTTGTTGTTTCATCTTTCCGTCCCTCCGCTTTTTCATTCTATCATGTTAGTCTCAAAAGAAAAAGGGATGTAAAAAACAGATTTTTAAAGAATTACGTTGTAAACAGTAAAGATTTTCCCGTTATAAATCTGAAAATGAAAGACGTTTTTCGCAAAAGACACTAACGATTCAGGACAATATCCCATTTACACCAAAAAAACCGGAAAAACTCCCTTCATAAAATATCATTTTTCCGGAATACTTCGTATTACCGCAAAGGACATCGAATGCCGAAAAAATGAGCACGTAACTAACCAAAGTCGGCCATTAGTGCTCATAATATAGGAAATCCATACCCAAAGCGGGTTATTGTGTAAAAGAACGCCAATATTGGTTTTTTTAGAGCTGAATATTGGCGTTTTATATTTAATTAATCAACACACATTACCACATCATGTAAGTCGACATGATTGTTTAAACGTAAATTACGACAAACGTGTTCTTTCGAGTTGACAACAATTAACATCGTTGTCATATCAATGTTATTCGATGCCATTATTTCAGAATCAAAGCGTATTAACGGTTCACCTTTTTTAACATGGTCATTCTGATACAGTTTACTAAACCCTTTACCGGCTAAGTTAACAGTATCCAGACCGATATGAATCATTATTTCCGCTTTATTCGCAGCTTTTAAACCAATCGCATGCAATGTTTCGGATAACATCATTACTTCAGCATCACATGGCGCATAGATAATAGTATCCTCAGGTACAAAGGCTATACCATCGCCCATCATCTTAGTTGCAAAGACAGGGTCGTTCACCTTTTCCAAAGCAATAGTGTCCCCTTTTACAATAGCCATCAGTTCCAGGCTGTTTTTCTTCTTAAAAATATCGAAAATCATTTTAATTCCGGCCAATACTCTTTATTAGCTTCAATCATGTCATCAAGAATAGCTTTCGCAACACTCATGCTTGGAATTGTCTTATTTAATGTGAAAGCCTGTAAAACCTTTTCATAGCTTCCTTCAATAGCTCCCTGAACCAACAATTTTTCGCAATTCAGTTGTTGCATCATTAAACCTTGCTCAAACAAACCAATCGGATCTCTTGAAATTACTTCCGGACCATTCTTACCGATATAAGCAGGCACTTCCACCATTGCATCGTATGGCATATTCGGAATGGTTCCTCTGTTTTCCGTAATAATCAGGAATCTCTGTTTCGTGTCATTCTTCAAGGCAATTGCCAAATCAGCAATCCAATCGCCATGTGAGCCGGCATAGAAGACTTTCTCATCGATAACCCCTGTTTCCAGGTATTTATCAATACCATTAAACAAGTTGGCTTCTCTTGATTCCATTACTTCATTCGCTCTTGTATGGTTAGGATCTGAATGTTCAACGAATTCTTTCGCTTGTAAATAATAATTCAAGTAAGTATTCGGCAGTTTATCCGGGAAATTTTCCATAATCTCATAAACACCCTTCCAAACATAATACCAACTTCCTTTTGTGTGACGGTTTTTGTCATTGGAAGAAGCTAAAGCCTGTTTATCCTTTAAATAAGCAGCCGGTAATAAGATCTGTTGTTCTTTGATATATTGTCTTAAATCCGGCAGAATATCTTTTCCCTGATACTCAATCTTTGTAAACCAACCAAAGTGATTCAAGCCGAAGTAATCATAAACAATATTCTGCTTGTCTTTGATTTCCATAGCTGCAGCCACCACATCAATGATAGCAATCGGCATATCACAGATGTTAATAATACGGGCATTTGGTCTTAATACCCGACAAGCTTCCGAAACAATTGCTGCCGGGTTTGAATAGTTCAGAATCCAGTGTGTAGGTTTCGCATACTTCTCAGCATCATCAATCACTTTCATCATCGGGAAGATGGTTCTTAAGCCATAAGCCATACCACCCGCACCACAAGTTTCCTGACCAACGCAACCATGTTTTAATGGAATCTTTTCATCCTGTTCACGCATTGCGTATAAACCGACACGCATTTGCGCAAAGATAAAATCCGCATTATCATACGCTTCTTTTTCATCATAAGTAACGGTTAATTTAATACCGGACTTTAATTCCTCATCTAAAATCCATTTAACAACAACAGCTACTTTATCTTGTCTTTCTTTATAGATATCAAACAATCGGATTTCATCGACTTCTAATTCGTCTTTTCTTAAGGCAATGGATTTAACAATACCTGCAGTGAAGGTACTACCACCACCAACAATTGTTATTATCATAGTTTTCTCCTACTCTAAACCGAGATATTCTTTTACCTGATTCTTGATTTCCGGAACTTGCATTCCATAAACAACCTGGATATCATTACCATTTCTGATAATGCCGGAATTGCTTGTTTTATTAATGAGTTCATCATTAACTAAAGTTTCATCTTTAACATTAACTCTTAAACGAGTGAAACAGTTATCGACAGTATTGATATTTTCTTTTCCGCCTAAACCTTCTACGATATATTTGATATCATTGGACGGATCAAAAGCCTTGGCAGGTTCTTTATCATTTGAAGTGTCATCATCCTCTCTGCCCGGAGTCTTTAAGTTGAACTTCTTGATTAAGAACGTGAATACTACAAAGTAAACAATGATTTCCAGTAAAGCTAACAGATATAACATCGGATAGTTCGTTCTTTCAACACCGGCAACCAGGTTCATGATTAAGGAAGAAAGGAAGTTCGTTGTAAATCCTGTAACATGGAATACATTCAGCAAAACGATGAATAAGCCGGCGATGCAGGAATGAACAACCCATAAAACCGGTGCTGCAAAAGCAAACAGGAAGTCAATCGGTTCCGTAATGGATGCTAAAGAAGCCGTTAAAGCCAATGGAATCAAAGTAGCAGCTGTCTTCTTGCGGTTTTCTTTCTTTGCGCAGAAAATGAAGGATGCAACAATACCGAAATAACCGAAAGTCTTGGCAAAACCGGTAAACATCCACTTGATACCTTCAGAGAACGGTAAACCGGCTTGAAGTTCAATCATCATAACAATGTAGCTGCCGGCATAAGTTGTATCACCCAAAGTTAAAGTGTTACCTAAAGCGGAGAATTGGAACGGAGTATAAATCAAGTGATGTAAACCTGTAGGGATCAGGAATCTTTCCAAGAAACCATACAAGAATAAGCCGAAGTTACCACTGGATGCAATCACGTGAGTTAAAGCACTGATTACGTTCTGAACCGGAGGCCATGCATAGCAGGTTACAAAGCCCATTGTTAATGATACAAATAACATGCAGGTGAAAGACCATTTAGCACCTGAGAAGATCTGAGAAATATAACCTTTGAATTGTTTATCGCAGGTTTTATTGAATACAGCGGCAACAAGTAAACCTAAGATGATTCCGCCGAAAACACCCATATCCACTACCTGAATACCTAAAACAGTTGATTGACCTGTACCGTATAAACCAATTAACGGTTGCTGTTCTTTTAACATACCTAAAGTTGTTAAAGTAACATTATTCGCAGTTAAGAACATCAAATAACTCATTAAAGCGATGAATGCAGCTTGTTGCTTGTCTTTTCTGGCTAAAACGCCGGCGATACCAACACAGAACAATAAGCTTAAGTTATTGATAATAACCATAACACCTTCATAGATAAGTTTTCCTACTAAGGCAACAGGTGTTGACTTTAAAATCGGAAGAATATCCTGTAAGCTTGAACTTGTTAAAATAGCACCGAATGCCAGGATTAAACCGGCAGCTGAAATGTAAGATAGCGGTGCCAGCATGGCTTTAGAGAATTTCTCTAAGCTTGAACGTAAATTTTTCATTTTCTTTTCCTTTCCTTAAAACTGATTAACTAATAATTGATTAAGATGAATTAACAAATACAGTTTTTCCTGTTCATTAAGATCGTATTTAAAACTCGACTTAATAAATGTTTCAATTTCCTTAATACAATTTTCGTTTAACCTGTGACGTTTTAACAGCATGTTATACATTACTTCATTATTGACATCGCTTACGTTTTCATTGGAATTGGAGAAAATACGGCTAGCCAGGAAGTTCAGATGCGTTCTGATACGCATGGTACTAAGACTATCTTCTTTAAATTCAATGTTGAAGGTTTTCTTGATAATGTTCACACAACCATTAACAAGTCTAACTGTTTCATAAGCGTGTCCGCCATCTTCCAGATAATTTACCAGATGTAACGCGATATAAGCCGCTTCATCTTCCGGTAAGCGAATATGCAAGACTTTGTCAATTCTTGATAATGCATTAGTTCCACATTCATAAGCAACGGGGTAAAGCAATCGAACATCCGTGCTCATCAGATTTGGCAAGACAATATTCTGCCGGAATCTTTGAATGGCAAAGCCGATATGGTCAACAATCGGCAATAACACCTGTGGTCTGATCTTTAAGCCACGATTCTTAGCATCATTCACAATTGCTTCGCATACTTCAAAACATTCAACGGAAACTTTGTCAATTAACTTAAGAAGCTCACTTTGTTGTTTATCCTGAAGATAGTAAATACGTTCCACTTTGTTTTCATCAATGTCTTCATTGATGCGTTTGTGAAAGCCAATACCATTCCCTACAACAAGAGCATCTTTTCCATCAATAATAGTAGCTACGATATTATTGTTCAGAATCTTTAAAGCTTTCATGCTCTACTCCTTTCTATAACAAAAGGCAATAGCCAGCCCCTTGTAAAAATGGGGAACTATTGCCTGATTTAACAGTCACACGTCCTTGAATACGCTACCATTATAAAGCGTATTTTTCACGAATTCAACTACTTTTTTACCATTTTTCCAAAAGATTTAACGGTAATTGTAACAGAATTTTGTTACTGTCTGATAGTAACATTTTCATACAAATATTATACCGGAAAAAGGCTTTTGAGGATTACCCCGGGAGCCTTATTTTCTGCCTTTCAGAGGACTGTTATTATTTTACAGCCCCTTCTTCAAGATTAATTTCGTTACGTTTCAGCCAGATATTGATCTGGTCTTCATCCATATCACCGACATACCCTTCGTTCGGGACACCGTCCTTGACATAATACGTTGTCGGCGTATATTCCAGATCCGGCAAATAATCCATCAGCCCGTCAAACGTATCTTCATTTTCTTCCCCATCCGCTTCCACAAAATATATGTGCAACGGATAGTTCTCAATATAAGCATCCAGATACTCCCGGTACAATTTGCAATGTTCGCAATAGGACGCTCCGACATAAAAGATAAACGTTTCCTTGTTGTCGATTTTTTCCATCAGTTCGGCAGCTGAAATCCGATCGACGCTTCCCTTGATTTTCGGTTCTTTCTCACAGCCGGTCAAAAGAACCAGCAACACAAGAAGAGATATCAGAAGTTTCTTCATCGTACCACCTTCCGTTTCTACAATTCCCGGATTGTAAAGTCAATGGTATCCATCACTTCACAAACCTTTTCCTTACTCATCAGTTCACTGACGGTAAATTCACTCTGCACCGTAACAACGGCAGATGCAATCGCAAACTTAATGCTGTCAACCAAATCCATGTTTTCCATACTGCCATGCACGAAACCGGCAACGAAACAGTCTCCTGCACCCGTTGCGTTTTTCATCGGCATATACGGATGGTTAATGTGTACCATCCGGTTACGGTCCGCACCGATGACACCGTCTTTTCCCAGACTGATGATAATCTGCTGCAAGCCGGAATCCAGAAACCACTGCAATGCCTTACGATAGTCATTCGGATCATCCAGTAAAATGCCGGAAATCATTTCCGCTTCCAGTTTATTCGGTTTCAGCATATACAGCTTATCCATATCAAACAGGATTTTCTGCGCCTTGCTGGTAGAAATCGGATCACAGTAAATCCGATGGTTAGCATGTTTCAGAATATACCGGATGATGTCTTCCTCCAGGTTTGTATCCAGTACAATTATATCGTCTTCCTTCATAGACCCGAATACAGTATCCATATAGTCCGGCGTCAGACAATGAAGAATCCTGTTATCGCAGATTGCCAGAGCCATATCATTCTTTGCGTCCATAATTGCCAGATAGTTTGCCGTATTCTCGTTTGCCTGAATACAATATTTCATATCCATTCCGACCGATTCGCAATACCGGTACATATCCAGTCCGAACGCATCGTTACCCATCGCACTTACCAGTACCACATGATCCTTCATCAAAGCTAAATTTTCGGCAATGTTCCGCCCGACTCCGCCAAAGGAACAGCGAACCACACCCGGATTGGAATCTGCCATAATCAATCCCGAAAACGGTGCTCCCTGAATATCAAGATTCGATCCTCCGATTACATAGACGTTTCCCATATGTTTGTCCTCACTTTTTTACACACCTCATTATACAACATTACCTGCCGGATAACTATAAAAAAACGGGAACCCTCTTTTTTGGGGGATTCCCGTCTTTTTGTTTACTAAGCTTCCTTATCCTTTGCAGCCTGTGCAATTACCTTATCGGCAACCGGTTGCGGAGCAACGTCGTAACGTTCAAACTTCTGGGTATAGGTACCGATACCTTGTGTCATGGAGCGCAATTCGGTTGCGTATACCATCATTTCAGCCATTGGTACTTCAGCCTGGATAATCTGGTTTTCACCGACCATATCCTGTCCCATAATCGTTCCTCTGCGCTTTGTCAGATCACCGATTACAGTACCCGTATATTCATCCGGTACGGTTACTTCCACAGAAACGATTGGTTCCAGCAATACCGGTTTAGCCTTCGGCATACCTGCCTTATAGGCAATGTGAGCAGCCATCTTGAAGGCGATTTCCTTAGAGTCTACTTCATGGTAAGAACCATCGTACAAGGTAGCCTTAACACCAACAACCTTATAACCGGCCAATACACCGGATGTCATACATTCACGCAAACCTGCTTCAACAGCCGGGAAGTACTGACGAGGAACGGCGCCACCGAATACTTCTTCCGCGAATTCCATTTCTTCGGATTCACATGGTTCGAAACGTACCCAGACGTGACCGTATTGACCGGCACCACCGGATTGTTTCTTATGTTTACCTTCCACTTCCACCTTAGCACGAATCGTTTCACGATACTGTACTCTTGGCTTTGTGTATTCAACTTCTACTTTATACTTCGTCTTCAGTTTGTTCTTGATGACATCAAGATGCTGATCACCTAAACCGTATACAACGGTTTCTTTTGTTTCACGGTTGATTTCAATGAATACGGACTTGTCTTCTTCGGTAATTCTCTGCAAAGACTGACTCATCTTGTCTTCATCGGCACGTGTCTTCGGCCAGATTGCCATACCCAGCATACCACGAGGGAATTCGATGGCAGGATAAGTAACGGTTGTTCCCTTTGCTGCCAGAGTATCGTTGGTTTCCGTATACTGCAGTTTGATAACGGCACCGATATCACCGGTAAACAGTTTACCGACACCAACCTGGTTCTTACCCTTGATGATGTAGGTCTGGTTCATCTTTTCAACCTTATCCTTCTGAACGTTAACCAGTTGTGCATCGGTGGATACGACACCGGTCATAACCTTAATCAGGGAAATACGACCTGCAAACGGGTCAACAATCGTCTTGAATACGAATGCGGTGGTTGCTTCGGATTCGCTGGTTTCCAGCATAACAGGTTCACCGTTCGTATCCGTTGCTTCGACAACACCCTTTTCCGCATAAGAAGGCATGTATTCGACAACCAGATCCATTAAACGTTCAATACCTGTCATATTGACGGCACTTCCGCAATATACCGGATGGATTTCACCATGACGGATACCATAGCGGACACCCTTGGCGATTTCTACGTCCGTGAAGGCTTCTCCTTCAAAGAATTTTTCCATCAATGCTTCATCAGACATTGCTACGGCTTCCGTAATTTCAGCCATGTAAGCTTCTACGGTATCAGCCAGTTCCGCCGGAACATCCTTCGGTGTCTTGGAATCATTGTAATACCAGGCTTTGTTTTTCAGAATGTTTACGGAACCGACAACCTTACCGCCTTCCATAATCGGAACTTCGAAAGGAATAACGGTCTTACCGAACTTGTCACGCAAAGCCTGATAAGCGGTATCAAAAGATGCATGTTCTTCATCAATCTTATTTACGAAGAAGATAGCAGGAATCTTTCTTGCTTCCACTTGCTTCCATGCACGGATCGTACCGGTTTCGACACCGTCTTTTGCGCCGACAACGATTAACGCATTATCGGCAACTGCCATACCGGATTCCGCTTCACCCGCAAAATCCAGATAACCCGGAGTATCGATAAAGTTAATTTTGCAATCTTTCCATTCAATCGGGGCAATACCGGTATAAATACTCATACCACGCTTTGCTTCTTCCGGATCGTAGTCCATTGCACTGTTACCGTCAACCGTTTTACCCATACGGTCGATGGCTTTTGTGAAATACAACATGGATTCCACTACGCTTGATTTACCTGATCCGCGATGTCCCAGAAGGCACACGTTACGGACTTCACTGGATGTATAGTCTCTCATTGTCGATTTCCTCCTACTTCAACATACCTTGTAAAGGATCCAGGCATTCCGTACGTACGTAGTGAACTGCCTTGTTTCCGTTTACATCGGTTAATTCTTTGTCTGCACCATTATCCAACAGATATTGAACCAATTCGGTATAACCTGTATAAGCCACTCTCATCAAAGCCGTGCATCCGTGTTCATCCTGAGCATTTACGTCAGCACCGCGTTCCACCAATAAAGAAATAACGTATGGCTTGCACGCATTGCATGCTTCCATCAGGGAAGTACGTCCGGCTTCATCCTTGGCATTGATATCCGCACCATTATCCAGCAACAATGCTACAACATCATCATGACCTAAGAATGCAGCTCTCATCAATGCGGAACGTCCCTTATTGTCCTGTCCCTTTGCTGCTGCGCCGTTTTCAATCAACAGCTTACAGATATCAAAATGACCCTTCTTGGCAGCTGCCATAATAGCCGTCTTGCCGTTAGCGTCTTTCATATTTACATCTGCACCTTCTACCAGCAATTTACGAACAACATCCATGTGTCCGCGCTTTGCCGATCTCATCAATGCGGTACGTCCTTCCGGATTCGTAACGTTTACGTCAGCACCCATTGCCAATGCTGAGCTTACTTTTGCTACATCACCGCTTGCAGCTGCATCGAAAAATGTTTTGTTTACTTGATCCATATGCTTATCCTCCTTTTATGAATCCTGTTATTTGTTTGTTAAAAAAGGATTAACGCAAAAAGCACGCTAATCCCCATTAAAAACATGATGAACTTTGCACCCTAAAACCCCGCCAAAAGTCATACCTTCAACATCGAAAGTTCTCTTTGCTGGACTAACAAAAGCAATACTTCTAACCATGATAAATTCGCCTCATTTTCTATTGCTAATCTAGGGTAATTACATTGTACCTTAAATACGGAAAACTGCAAGGGGTTTCATAAATTTACATATATTTTCATTTATCATAGTATCTGAAAATACTTTTCAGTTATTTACATAAAAAATACATAAAAAATCTGCAGAAAATTCTGCAGATTTCGAATTAATCAACCACAATCCAGGCCGTCGGGACTTCCCGTTCACCCGTTGCCGTATAGGCTACCGGCTTGTTCTTTAATTTACCTTCGATAGCCAATACCGTGGAAGCTCCACCGTCCAGGTTTGCCGCATTATACACGTCATACCGTTCCAGAATGTCGATACATACGTTCAGATCGACACCCAAAGACGTTGCCGAACGTCCGTCAACGGTTAAAAATACGACAATACCATCCTGACGCTGACCGATAACCGTACGAGGGTGAACACCCCATCCGCCGTTACCGGATACTTCGGCTTTCTTACCGTTGACAATTAAGAACGGCCCGAAGTCCACACCATTGTAGACACCTTTCTTAATCGCATC